>NZ_JACSQR010000030.1:0-33005 GCF_014836505.1 Psychrobacter communis | reverse complement strand
AGCGAGCCGACTATCATATCATAATGATTTGGTTTGTCAAGCTTTTTTATAATTTGTTTCAATGGGTTAGCCAGGTTGGTTATATGTAAATTCACATATAAGTTACTCCGGTTCTCCCTAATGAGGTGCGTATTATAGACGCTTATTTTAATTAGTCAAGAAGTAAATTATTTTATTTTAAAAGTAATTTAGTAGGTTGGATGATTAGTTAATAGCTTCGCTACTAATAATAAGTGGTAAACCACTTATCCAATCCGCCTTCCCTTTCGACTGGGTGGCATTATACGCGCTTTTAGTAGGGGGTCAAGGGGGTTTATCCGCTATTTTAACGATTATCTGACCTCGTCATTAATACTGTTTATTTATCAGTTAGTTAGGGTTAAAAATAATTTTACCTTTATCATAGACTGCCTTTTTTGCTTAAAATTGCTTACCTCTCCTATATAACGGCTATCTAATAATTATCTTCTATATAGGATATGACACTTCTATAGTTTACCTATCTTTTTAAAGAAATCCTTATAAGCAGCGACTTTTTTATCTAACGCTAAAGGGTAGGCGCGCGACGTTGAAGGTAACCTATATAAGGTAAGATTATTTACATTAACTTTCTTATTATTACTTTGCCATTCATAAGGGTAATCCATACTTTGATTGGTCTTCGGATACTTGGATTTGGCAGGTGGCTCAGCTAATAAATTGAGCAACACCTCAGTGGCTTTGCCGCCCGTGGTAAATAGAGTTTTAACCTTTGGTACTTGAGGCAAGATAATATCTAAGTCAACAGGGGTGACAACGGTGAGGTTTTTGTCCGATGCATTACCAGTCTCGCGGATAGCTTGAGTGACGGTAGGACAAGAGGCAATGCCGCGCTCGAACATAAAGGCACGAATACGCTCAGGGTCAAAACGCTTTTCATCGCCTACTCTGAAATAATCAACGTCATCAAAAAACACACTGCCATAGATACGCCACATATCATTATAAAAGTTCGGGTAGTGAAAGCGCATTGCCCATTTATCAGCAGTCGGTGGAAAAGTACCCATCATCATCACGGTAGCATTCGGCGGTAACACTGGACCGAACGGATGGGTTTCTACTTCTGCGGCGCGAGTGTCGAACAATAACGAGTTGGTAGCCAATTTATCAGTATTATCATGGGTATGGGATGGTTGTGTAGTCATAAGATTCTTCATCAGAAAAGCTGTTTTTTTGTTATCATAGCAAGCCTGAACACTACTTCATTTGTTAGGGCGTTATTATAGTCGAACATAGTTTGCTTAAATAAAACTAACCTTGTTATAAGTGCCTTTGGCTTACTTTTTTATTAAAGCATTAAGCTTACTATTGATGGTCTAGGTATAGGGTTGAAGTGCAGTAAGTGTTTGTATCTTTATTACTAATAGCAACCGCAGTAACTGCGCAAGCATCAGCGAAAAATCAAGAGAGACCTTATGAATGACTTAAAAATCACCGTTATTGATCACCCGCTAGTCCGTCATAAACTCAGCCTTATGCGTGAAAAAGACTGTAGTACCTATAAATTTCGTACATTAACCAAAGAACTTGCACGCTTGATGGCGTATGAAGCGAGCCGCGATTTTGAAATTGAAACCTTCCCAATGCAGGGCTGGTGTGGTGAAATCACAGGTGAGCAAATCATCGGTAAGACCGCAACGATTGTACCAATTTTACGTGCCGGTATTGGTATGCTCGACGGTGTGCTCGATTTAATCCCAACGGCGAAAATCTCTGTCGTCGGTTTACAGCGTGACGAAGAAACCTTGCAGCCAGTGCCGTTTTTTGAAAAATTTGTCAGCCACATGGACAAACGCCCAGCGCTTATTATTGACCCCATGTTGGCGACTGGCGGTTCAATGGTTGCAACCATCGAGATGCTAAAGAAAAATGGCTGTACCAATATTAAAGCCTTGGTATTGGTTGCGGCACCTGAAGGCGTGCGTGTGGTCAATGAAGCACATCCTGACGTAACTATCTATACCGCTGCCCTCGACAGCCATTTGGATGAGCATGGTTATATCATTCCAGGTTTAGGTGATGCGGGCGATAAAATCTTTGGTAAGCAGTTATTTAACAAGTAAGACAACGCCAATAAACCAAGACAAGCTGGCGTTATAAATCATGACACATGTACAGAACATCAATGATAAGGATATAAGATGAACGTATTGATTACAGGCGCAAGCGCTGGTTTCGGTAAAGCGCTGGCTGAGCGTTTGATTACCAATGGTCATCGCGTGATTGGCTGTGCCAGACGCTTAGACAAATTGAATGCGTTGGCAGATACGTTGGGCGAGGCATTTTTACCTGTGGTCATGGATGTTAGTGACACCGCGTCTATACCGCACATCATTGCTGACTTACCGGCTGACTTTAAGCAAATCGATGTCTTGGTGAATAACGCTGGACTGGCACTTGGCACCGAGCCTGCACAAAAAGCTGATCTCGATGATTGGATGCGTATGATTGATACCAATGTTAAAGGGTTGATGGCGCTCACTCATGCAGTCTTGCCAGCCATGGTCGCACGCGATAGCGGTTATATTATTAATGTTGGTTCAATTGCGGGCAGTTGGCCTTATTTTGGTGGTAACGTCTATGGCGCGACCAAAGCTTTTGTCAAACAATTTAGCTTAAATCTGCGCGCTGACTTAATCGGTACGCAGGTACGGGTGACCAATCTTGAACCGGGTAATGTCGCGGGCACTGAATTTTCAAACGTGCGCTATCATGGCGATGACAAGAAAGCCGCTCAAGTTTATGATGGCTTTAAAACTATGACCGGTGATGATATTGGCGATATTTTATTGTGGCTGATTGAGTCGCCTGCCCATATTAACGTCAATCGTTTAGAAGTGATGCCGGTTGCGCAAACTTACAACGGTCTAACGATTGCTAAGCAAGATTCATAAAGGTTTAAACTACCGTTTGGCTCACTAGCGTAATTCATAAGACCGAAGCAATATAGTCGCATCTATGTTGCTTTTTTTTTCGGCCATAACATTCTCTTCATTGATCAGGCGCAATTCCTGAAAACCCAAAATCAATACCTCATTACGCGTGCGCTCGCTGGTACGTTTATTGTGACGTATCGGAAATCCTAAAACTTGCTTACCTTTAATCACTATCTGATTGATAATCATGGTCGGATTATTCATAGTAGATTTTGCACTTACCTTTTGAGCATCAATAATCGCGGTGGCAGGATTGAGCGTTGTGATTAACACCCTTGTCTGACGCACGCTTTTTGCTAAATCTCCTGCAAATAATAATACTTGCTCTATTGGTAAACACTGGGCGTGGCGCATAAGCTCGCGGCGAAATAACGCTGGCATATCGGTATTAAAGCTGTCTTCTGTTTGTCGATAAAAGGCCGTAAAATTACGATGTAGATAGCGACCAAAGACGCTGCTATTTATCCAATCTTGATAAACACTATTGGCTAATAATTGCTTTGTAAATGCTTCGGCATCTGGCATATTTTCTGTCATGAGCATCGCTAGCAATAGCGCGCGCGGATTGGTAAATATTTGCTGCTGCCAGCTTTGTGGATATAAGCTGCTATCAAGCAATGCTAAAGTTAACTTGCCCATACGCTAATATCCTTATTAAACAGTGAAACTACCCCATTCTCAACTTATTTTTCTAAGGTATTGGTTTACTTAGTTTTTAAAATTACAGTTAAAACAATTAGGATTTTAAATTCTATAAAAATCAAAAACCTACGATAAGTTGAGATTGGCGTTGAAACTATTATTTAGTACATATAGTATCTATTATATACGTTTCCTATTACAGTCATTTGCTATCGAATAGCAGCACATATTGTGTGCTTGGATTTATTTGTCCGCTTTATTTATATAAAAAAAGCGACCTTAAAAGACGCTTTTTATTTGAGCAATGAGTTTTAAGTATTTTTAAAACCTTGATCAGCTAAGGCTTTAATTAGCTCAAATCTCGGTATTTCCTTACCATCAACTTCAACGGTTTCTGTAAACATGGTTAATGGTCGAACCCAAACGTCATACTCGCCATATAGACAGCGATAAACCACTAGCAATTCTTCTGTTTCTGAATGCTGCGCGGTATGCAATACCTGATAAAGATTGCCTTTATAATGGCGGTAAATGCCTTGGCAGACCGTTTTTTCTGTCATGATTGAATCCTCATTTATATCTTAAGTACACGAGCTAAATACTGTCGCAGTAAATGCATAACGCAAAATAAATAAGGTCGACCATCAATGTCGACCTTATCTTTAATGATTACCTGAATTATTAAAACTAGTCAATTTAAGCAACCGTCACTTTCGCATAAGCCTTTTTGCCTGCTTGGATAACGACTGTCTGACCAGAGGTTAAGCTAAAGCCTGCATCGACCACTTCGCCATCTACTTTTACCGCGCCACGTTTAATCATGTCTTTAGCCGATGAGCTATTTTTGGCAAGCTCTGCTTGGTTTAGGATTTGCGTGATAAATAATGCGTCCTGCCCTTCTAACTCTAACGTCACTTCTGGTAAATCAACGGGCAGTTCACCATCAGCCAATACGTTACCCGCTGACTTGTGCGCATTAGCAGCAGCGTCCGCATCATGGAAACGCTCGATTAATTCTTCAGCAAGAATGCGTTTGATTTCTTGTGGGTTACGACCGTTTTCCATCTCTGCCATTAACGCCTCAACTTCCTCCATCGGCTTAAAGCTTAAAAACTCAAAGTAGCGACGGATTAAAGTATCTGGCATCGACAGCAGTTTTTGGTACATGGTGCCCGGCGCATCGTAAATACCGACGTAATTGCCGAGTGACTTAGACATTTTATTAACGCCGTCTAGCCCTTCTAAGATTGGCACGGTAATACAAACTTGCGGCTCTTGACCATAACGACCTTGTAAGGTACGTCCCATCAAAATGTTAAAGGTTTGGTCAGTACCGCCCAGCTCGACGTCGGCTTTTAGCGCGATAGAGTCATAGCCTTGCACCAATGGGTATAAAAACTCATGGATAGCAATGGGCGTTTGCGCCGCGTAGCGTTTAGAAAAATCATCACGCTCTAGCATGCGTGAAACGGTCAATTGGCTAGAAAGCTGAATCATATCACCCGCTGACATGTCTTTAAACCATTCAGAGTTAAAGACGATCTTGGTTTTTTCTTTATCCAAAATCTTAAAGACTTGTTCTGCATAAGTCTGTGCGTTGACTTTGATTTGTTCATCGGTCAACGGCGGGCGTGTGCTGTTTTTGCCAGATGGATCACCAATCTTGGCGGTATAATCGCCGATTAGAAAATAAATCTCATGACCCAAATCTTGAAAATGCTTCAGCTTATTAATCAACACGGTATGGCCCAAATGCAGGTCAGGCGCTGTGGGATCAAAGCCTGCCTTGATACGCAGCGGGCGATTCAGTTTTAACTTTTTAACCAAATCCTCTTCCGATAGGATTTCTTGCGTACCGCGCTGAATCAGGGCAAGTTGTTCTTCTAGGGTGTAAGTTTGGGTGGTCATGATGCTCTCTTTATTGTCTTTATTTAAAGGGTAACGCGTTTGGGCCAATTAGAATTTCGTAGCCCGTAAAAGATGTTAGAATTTGAGAGATATACTAGCGTTTTTTAAGGTAAATTGCCATGACCAACCCTGCATCGATTGCTGATACTAATGATAATACTGATTCAACTATCAATTATGACGATAATTTAAATAACACTTTGGACAAAACTTTAGATGACGATTTAAATTATGCCACCTTGACCGATGCGCTTGAGCAAACGGTGTTTGAAAACTTTGATGATGGTTTATATATCGGCATGATGTCTGGCACCAGCTTGGATGGTATGGATGCGGTGCTTTGTCAATTCGATGGTGAAGAAAACATCCAACAACCGCTGCGATTGTTAGCGTCTATTAGCCAAGATTTTCCGCCACACCTGCGTGAGGTGTTATTGGCACTTTGTCAGCCAAATGGTGTTCAAGAATTAACGCCAACGATGGGAGAGCCTAGTAGCGAATTAGATTGGTTTGGCTGGGCAAGTAAAGAATACGCTGAATTTGCCAGCGACGTGGTCCATAATTTATTGCAGCAGTCCAATACCGATGTAGAGTCGGTGCTGGCGATAGGCTGCCATGGTCAAACGGTGCGCCATCGTCCGCAAATGGGTTTTAGTTTGCAACTGCTCGATGCCAATATCATCGCCGAGCGTACTGGTATTAGCGTCGTCAGCGACTTTCGCCGCCGCGATATGGCCGTTGGTGGTCAAGGCGCGCCTTTAGTACCTGCCTTTCATCAAGCCTTGTTTGCCACGCCTGATAGCACACGGGTGTTATTAAATTTGGGCGGTATTGCCAACATTACCGTTTTGCCAGCCAATGCTAACCTTATTAACGCTAATCCTGCTAATGATGCTCTTGTTAATAATAGTCCAATTATTGGTTATGATACCGGTCCTGCCAATTTATTACTCGATGCGTGGACGGCGTTGCATACGGATAAAGATTATGACGCTGGCGGCGCATGGGCGCAGTCAGGACAAGTCGTTGAGCCGCTACTTAACCAACTGATAGAACATCCATTTTTTGCGCGAACCTATCCGAAAAGCACAGGGCGCGAGGACTTTAACTTAGCATGGCTACAAAGCGAGCTGCAAAAATTTGACCAAGCCTCTGCCCATATTCGCTATTCGTCAGCCGATGTGCAGGCAACATTGACCGAGCTGACGGCGATGAGTGCCAGTATGCAAATCAATATGTTTATTACGGCCAAAGAAAATAGCTCGGTTTATGTCTGCGGTGGCGGTGCCTTAAATGATTACTTGATGACTCGCTTGCAGGCGCATTTACCTCACTGCAAAGTAGAAACTACTGCCAGCTTGGGACTAAACCCCGCTTGGGTCGAAGCCGTCGCCTTTGCATGGTTGGCACGGCAAACCTTAATGGGGGAAACTGGTAACTTACCAGCGGTCACTGGCGCAAGTAAAGGCGTGGTATTGGGTCAAGTTTGTTTTGCTTAATAAGCCTTTAATTGTTTAAATTTTAGTTTACATACGTGCACTAATGTGTTTTATAATGACGGTTAAAATACCTTCTTTTTAGGATCGCACGTACAGGATATATCGCATGAGCCAACATAGCAGTTCACCAAACGCGCAAGCCGCCGACTCTAATGCTGCCACTATCCAGCAAACTCTGCGCCAAAAGCCGCCCCATTATGAACGCCCAGATGAGAGGCGTGTGGTGGTGACGGGTATGGGTGCGGTGACACCTTTAGGATTAGACGTCGCAAGCTCGTGGACGCGTCTACTTAATGGCGAGAGCGGTATTACGCCCATTACTCATTTTGATGCAACCGACTATCGGGCGCAAATTGCCGGCGTGGTCAAGGATTTTGACGCCAAGCAATATATGAATGCTAAAGACGCGCGCCGCTATGATGAGTTTATACATTATGCCGTTGCAGCTTCGGCTATGGCGTTAAAAGACGCGGGTTTTATCGATGAAGTGAGCGCAGCTGACGCACCTGTACAAGATGTCGAGCAAGAACGCTTTGGCGTGATCTTAGGGTCAGGCATTGGCGGTATCCAAACCATTGAAAACAGCCGTGATACCCTACGTGACAAAGGCGCTATGAAAGTTTCGCCCTTTATCATTCCAGGTTCTATCGTTAATATGGCTGCAGGTTTGGTCGCTATTAAGCACACTTTACAAGGCCCAAACCTGGCGACCTCGACTGCTTGTACCACCGCGACCCACGCTATCGGGCTTGCTGCGCGCTTGATTGCCTATGGCGATGCCGATGTGATGCTGGCAGGTGGTAGTGAAAAAGGCTCGAGCCCGCTTGGAATGTCAGGTTTTGGGGCGATGCATGCCCTCTCAACTCGTAATGATGAGCCAACCAAAGCCTCGCGTCCGTTTGATAAAGAGCGTGATGGCTTTGTGCTCGGTGATGGTGCCGGTGTCATCGTCCTTGAAAGCCTTGCCCACGCCAAAGCGCGCGGCGCAACGATACTTGCTGAGCTGGTTGGCTTTGGCATGAGTGACGATGCCAGTCACATTACCGCGCCACCAGAAGATGGTAGCGGTGCAGCGCGCGCCATGCGCAACGCCCTAAACGATGCCGGTATTGAGCCTGCCGTCGTTGGCTACGTCAATGCCCACGGTACCAGTACCCCTGCGGGTGATGTTGCCGAATCTATCGCTATCGAAACCGTTTTTGCGCCCGTTAAAGACAGCATTTTGGTCAGCTCGACCAAATCGATGACTGGTCATTTATTGGGTGCCGCTGGTGGCATCGAGGCTATCTTTACTGTGCTTGCCCTGCAACATCAGCAGGTACCGCCGACCATTAACTTGGATAATGTTGAAGACAACTGCAATCTCGATTACGTCGCCAATCAATCACGTAACGTTGATAATCTGCAATATGCAGTTTCCAATAGCTTTGGTTTTGGTGGCACCAATGGGTCGCTTATATTCGCTCGTTGGCCGGTGCAACCATCAAGCTAAAACGCCTAAAACAACGTTAAAAATGCTAAATAAATGTTAAAAAACTATTATTTTAGCCGTTGTAACCTTGGTGTCAGATTTGCTACGTTTGACCACTTGCAGCCCCTTATCGTACTTGCGTATGATAAGGGGTAATTTTATGCAACATTTATGGAAGATACCATGTCAAGCTACTCATTTTCCCATCAGTTTTATCAGCGCTGGACGTGTGCGCCAGACCCTGTACGCGCCTCTATCATCCAAGAACTTACCGATATCACTACCCTCTTACAACACGACACGCCATTTGAAACCTTTGTTTTTAGCACTCATGACTTAGATGCTCATCTTGATACTCTTTATGAAAATCATGAAGCCGAACAAGCGATTGCCAAAGCCATTGCCGAAAAACAAGCAAAAGAGCGCGCCGCTGCCGAAAAAGAGCGTTTGGAAGAAGAACAACGTTTAGAAAAAGAACGTTTAGAAAAAGAAAAACAGGCAAAAGCAGCAGTAGACGCTAAGCAGAAAGAAGAAGAAACATTAAGGGCAGCAGAAGCGGCGAAACAAGAGCAACAGCACAATGAGCAGCCAGCTCATAAACAAGCTACCAGTGTTGATGACAATGCTAGTAGTAAAAATATTACTAGTAAAAATGACACTGACGCAGTAGACAAACTGGAAGCTACTAAAACAGATGCTACTAAAACTGCTACTGACACTGATAAAAAATCCATTCAAGAACCTGCTAATATTGCAAATGTGACAAATGGCGCAAACGATCATCATATGAAAACCGTTATCGATAAAGCCGTTTCAGACGCTGCTATTCCTTTGTCTTTAAAAGATACTAAACTTGGCGCGAGTCACCCAGAATTAATTCGCGAGCTTGAGATGCATGTCGATGACTATTTAAGCGAGCAAATGATGCAAATTTCTGAGAATTTAAAATCTTGGTTACGGGCCGAATTGGCACAGCATTTAACCGAACCTGATACCGCCACTACTATTAAAAGTAATGAGAATATCGCTAAGAAAAACATTCATTAGCTATAAAAAAACCTGATTTAAATTAAAAAATTCATCTAATAAGTAAATACTAAAAAGCCCCATCGATATTGACGGGGCTTTTTAATATCTTCAATGCAAGAATATAAGCTTTTGCCTTAGATAGCTTTAGTACGCTCAGTTAACCACTCAAGCGCCGCACCTTTAACGCGATCTTTTAGCTCGGCATAGACTTGGCTATGATAATCATTGAGCCAATCAATCTCGACTTGGGTTAATAGTGCAGGCTCAATCAAACGTGTATCGATTGGGCAGTAAGTGATGGTTTCAAAGTGTAGGAATTGTCCAAACTCAGTCTCAGTCGGATTCGCAACTGGCGTATTGACCACCAAGTTTTCGATACGAATACCCCATTTGCCTTCGCGGTATAAACCTGGCTCATTACTAGATATCATCCCTTCTTTCATGGCGCGCTCTTTTGGCGTACTGGCACTATAAGCAATGACCTGCGGGCCTTCATGGACGTTTAAGAAATAACCAACGCCATGACCGGTACCATGACCATAGTCCATCTGTGCTTGCCACAAAGGTGCACGGCAAATCGCATCGATGAGCGGTGAGGCAATACCATCAGGGAAATGCGCTTTTGCTAACGCGATATGGGCTTTAAGCACGGTGGTAAAGTCGCGTTTATGCTCAGAACTTACTTGTCCAATACCGACCACGCGGGTGATATCGGTGGTACCGTTTTGATATTGCGCACCTGAGTCAATGAGCAATAAGCCGCCCTCGCCTTCAGCAACATCAAGGTAGCTGAATTTTTCTGGCGTCGCACGGTAATGCGGCAAAGCGCCATTTTCGTTAAAGCCTGCGATGGTTGGAAAGCTTGGCGACACATAATGCGGCTGCTGACTGCGAACTTCGATGAGCATACTGTCGACATCCAACTCACTCAAACGCTCACCGTCTGCTAGGCGTTTTTCAAATGTCGCGAAAAACTCACTTAACGCCGCGCCATCTTGGCGCATCGCTTCGCGCACATGCTCGATATCCGCCGCAGATTTCACTGATTTGAGTAACGTACTTGGCGCCATTTGCTCGATAAAGCCCACATCGTCGGCCATTTTTGATAACGTACCGACCGCCACTTTGCTTGGGTCTAACAATAATATATCTTCTGGCGTTAAGGTAGCTAATGCCTCTTGTACCACATCATAATCTGCAAGCGTGATACCGCTGTCTTTTAGCGCTTTTTCAATCTCGCTACTGACTTTATTATTATCAACAAACAAGGTCGTTTTATCTTCGCTAATGAGCATATGCGCTAAAAATACTGGATTATAATCAACGTCCGCACCGCGTAAGTTGGTCAACCAAGCGATATCATCTAAGCTTGATAGCAAGTGATGGCTTGCGCCTGCCTTCGCCATACCTGCGCGCACGGCAGCAAGTTTTGAGCTAGCGGGCTGATCGATAAATTGCGCATCGTGTTGGTAGAGCTGTGCTGATGGCAATGCTGGACGGTCGTTCCATATGTCGGTCAATACATCGCGCTCAGTAATTAAAGTAATATCGTTGGCATCAAACGCATCAAGCAATCTGTCTTGCTCAGCGATAGACAATACATTGCCATCAACCGCCACGCTATCGCCTTCCGCTAAGTTTTGCGCTAGCCAATCGATATGATTTGGCTGACCAGGAGCCAGTTTTTCCAAAGTAATACCCGTGCCTTCTAGTTGATGCGCGGCGTGTACCCAGTAGCGGCTGTCCGTCCATAGGCCAGCAAAGTCAGCGGTAACGACCAGCGTACCAACCGAACCTGTAAAGCCTGATAACCACAAACGCGCTTGCCAATATTCTGGCAAGTACTCAGACAAATGCGGGTCTGCTGACGGTACGATAATCGCCGTTAAATCTTGTGCGGCAAGCGTTTGGCGTAGACTATCAATACGCTCGTGGATATGTTGTTTATTCATGAAAGGTGTCCTTATTACTTTTAAAAATGAGAGTTAAAAAAAACGCTTGAGAGGCGACTATGAGTAGCCGTCTTATTTAGGCAAATAAATTCATCAGTATTACGTGAAGCCTTTATTTGCCTATAAAGGGTTTACTATTTTTAGAATGATAGTTATATAAATGAGTAAGAGTGTTTAGGCGTTTAGCCGAGCTATTATTAATTTCAGCTTAGTAATAGTATTTTAATAATAGTATTAAAGCAGCGCATCTCTAGATGTTTGGGCAGACAGCAGGCTTTCAACGGCGACAGAGAAATAACTCACTGATTGAAACAATAAAACGTGCTACCGATTATGGTAACACGTCTTATCTTTGGGCGTTTATAGGGACGATTGCTACTATAAATAAGCTAAATAGGCTTAATTAATCTTCACCATCCACTTAACGCTTTATTTACTGAGCCGCTTTATCGGCTTGCTCACTTTTTACCAGCATGTTATTGATAGGTTTTGCCAGTACCAATAACACCACTGCGGTCACTACCAAAAAGACGGTCATGGTGGTAAATAATGTCGGTAAGCCTTCAATTTTGTCCGCAGAAACATGACCACCAAAGAACGCAGCGACCAAGTTGCCCATGGCGACAGAAGCAAAGAAAAGTCCCATCATTTGCCCCTGCATACCTTTTGGCGCAAGCTTTGTCATCGCAGACAACCCGACAGGGCTGAGCGCCAATTCCCCAAGTGTTAGCAGTAATAAGCTGCCCACTAACCATAAAGGTGAGGCCAGTGCACCATCACTGGTCAAAATACTTTTTGAGGCAAATATCATCAACGAAAAGCCTGCCGCGGTCAGCAACATACCCAGTGCAAACTTAACCATACTATTTGGCTCAAGGCCACGATTGGCAAGCTTGATCCAAACAATACTAACAATGGGCGCCAGCAATAAAATAAACAACGGGTTTAATGATTGGAACCAAATACTCGGTATCTCAAATCCTAAGACGTTCAAGTCAGTATAGCGATCGGCAAATAGGTTAAACGAGGTTGGTTGCTGCTCAAAGCTTGACCAGAATAGTGTCGAACCGATGATTAAAATAAAGCAAGTCAGTAGGCGCAGCTTATCGGTTTTATCAAGACGAGGTGAGACAAACATAATCGCAAAATAGCCTATCACCACTGCTGCGATGATATAAGTCATATATTCGGCGACCATTTCAGGATTAAACGGTAACATGCCACTTGCTACCAAAACCACAGCCGTTGCCAATAACACCAAGAAACCGATTACCCAGCGACCGATATTTTTATAACGGTCATTGGCGTATTCCCACTCAGGTTTTATATTTTTGGCTTGGGCATAGTGGGTCAAGGTTTTTTGCGCAGAAAAGCGGTAAATCAGAAGTGATATCAGCATACCGATACCACCAACGCCGAAACCTGCGTGCCACATGCCTTTTTCTTTAAACACCCCAACGATGAGCGCTGCTAAAAGGGCGCCAATATTAATGCCCATATAAAACAAGGTAAAACCACCATCACGGCGCACATCGCCTTTTTTATACAAAGCGCCTACCATGACGGAAATACAGGTTTTAAATAAACCTGACCCTAATACAATACATATCAAACCAACAAAAAACAGCGTCATGCCAAATATGGCGGAGAGCGCAATACATAAATGACCGAGGGCGATAATCACGCTGCCCCACCATAAGGCACGCTCTTGACCAAGCCAGTTATCAGCGAGCCAACCCCCCGGTACCGCCGCCAGATATAATGAACCGGCGAAAATACCATAAATAGCAGAAGCAGTGACTTCATCAAAGCCAAAACCACCGCTGCCAACGGTCGCTACCATAAACAGTACTAATAACGGACGAATACTATAATAAGAAAAGCGTTCCCACATTTCGGTAAAAAACAGCGGGCGTAGTGGCTTTGGGTGCCCCATAAACCCATTATCCAATGCTGACAATTCAGCTTCACTAACATTTACTTTTGAGTCTCTGCTCATAACTTTATTCCTTTAAAGACCACTGTAATGACGACCAAACTCCTGTTTATTTTGCTAAGCGGTCACATAGGCGCATTATTGTTCCACTTGGTTATGGTCAAGTAAAGAAAAAGTTATTCAATAATTACACAAATACCTACAAAAAAACCTGTGCTCAGTTAACCAAGCACAGGTCTTTAATGTTAGCTTCTAGAGTATTTTCACTCTTAGAATAAAGTATCGTCACAACAGTTGTATTTAATTACGGGTATCTAACTATATTTATACAAGCATTTGTTTTTATAACAAAATACTGAGGTCACAAGCTTACTCTTCAGTTTTCCAAGTATGCGTTAACTCTGCACCCTCACCACCATCCAAATCCGCATCGGCTTCTTCTGCTGTCAAGTTAGCGTTATCAGGGACTGCGGCTTGATTGACAGTACCCTCAGCAGTTGCGGTGCCAGATTCAGCAGCAACGACCGTACCATCAGTATCGGTTGGCGTTACCGTAGCATCCGCTGGTGTTGCAGTAGCAGCTGCGTCGGTATCGGCAGCTTCCGCTGTCGCAGCAGGCGCGGCTTCTGTAGCAGTTGCTTCTGTTTCAGCAGTCGCTTCGGTGCTCTCAGCAGTGATATGCTCGCCTGCTGGACGCAAATAGCCAGAAATGCCGATTAATAAGACGATACCTAAAAATAAGGCAACACCGCCTAAAGCAAATAGGAACTCTTTCTTGGGATTGTTTTCGACAATATGTTCTGACATACCTTATCCACCTTGCACAAAATATTTAAAATATTGGCCTATTATATCGCAATTTATATCGATTTGTGAAAACCCTTAACGATTTAAAGGGTTTATTAGCGAAAAAACTTACAACCAAAGCCTATGGGTATTTTTTTATTTGACCAAACGTCTCTGCGGGGTCGCACGCTTGCCAAGATAGCTTAATAATAGCAGAAGCGCAATAATGATTAAAATAGGATAATTACCCGCGCGCATATAAGGCGTATTGCCAACGCGTGCTTGCACATTTCCGCGTAAAACGGTGCGCTCAAACTGCGGTGCGCGCTTCACGATATGACCTTTATGGTCAATGATAGCCGTAACGCCAGTATTGGTGGCACGCATAAACCAGCGGCCGTTTTCAAGCGCGCGCATTTGTACCATTTGCAAATGCTGGAGCGGACCTGCCGAGCTACCAAACCACGCATCGTTAGAAATGGTCAATAAAAAGTCAGTATTGATGGCGTTTTTGCGCGTGGTGTCAGGATAGGCAACTTCATAGCAAACCGCGGCGCCCAAGTTATGACCACGCACGCGCAGCGGTGATTGATCGTCACTGCCGCGACTATAGCTCATGATATCTTGACTGCCAGCAAGGTTAGGCAAGATATCTAGCATGCCCTCAAAGGGGATATATTCGCCAAAGGGTACCAAACGCTGCTTTTTATATAGCCCTTCAGCGTCCGCACCTAAAGCAATGACACTATTATAAAACGGCGGGTATTTATCGGTCTTGGCATCAAAAGCTGCGGTATCTTTATATGGGATGCCAGTGACCCACGTGGTATCGGTTTCTTTGGCCACTTTGACCACTTCACTGATAAAACCTAGCGCTTCATCTTGAAACATGGGAATGGAAGACTCTGGCCACAAGATCATGTCGCTGCCCCATTCGGTACTGGACAGGGTGGCATAAATTTTTAGCGTTTCTACCTGATATTCGGTCAGCCATTTTAAATCTTGCGGAATATTCCCTTGGATTAATGATACCGACAAGTCAGGCGTGCCCTTTGGTTTTGTCCATTGCGGATTTAGCAGCCATAATGCGCAGCTGACAATAAGCAGCGCGGCAGTAGGAATCATATAACCGCCGCGGCGACGCAATAGCTCAACCAAACTTGCCGCCAATAATACTGCCACGAAAGACACCGCAAATACGCCAGCAACGGGCGCTAATGACGATAGCCAATACTGCTCGGTAAAGGCATAACCGACAAACAACCATGGAAAGCCGGTAAATAGCCAAGTTTTCATCCACTCTTGCAATACCCAAAGCGCAGCAAAGGATAACGGCTGCTTACCGACGACACGATTAAAAATCAGCGCCAAAAAGCCATGAAACAAGCCCATACCAAGGCCCATCAGCGCAATCATAATTAGCGCCAGCCACACTGGCGTATCGCCATAGACATGGATTGAGGTATACAGCCAAAACGCCCCGACGCACCAAAGCCCAGTACCATAAGCTTGACCGATAACAAAAGCACGCTTGCCCGTCATATCAGGCATCAGTAAGGCATACAAAATAGCAGGCGACACCAACGCCACCGGCCAAAAACCATACGGCGCGAGGGCAAAGATAAACACTGCGCCTGCCAGCCACGCAATCAATATAGTCAACACCAGCGGCAAGCCCTTGGGCTTATCGGGGTTTAGACGTTTTTGCAAATCAACAGTAGACAGACGCATAGCAGTTATCCAAAACCTTATTATTCAGTCGTTCAGAGCTTAAATATTAACTTTGTTTTATTCAGTTAGCGCTGGAATTGGTAGCCAATCGTTAGCTGCTCAATACAGCGCTCAAAAATTAAACCTGCCCATGATACCAGTCTAAATCAATCAATAGGTAACATTGCGTTGCAAAATACCGATTTTAAAAGCAAAAAAAACACGACCGCAATCGTGTTTTTTTATATTTAAATGCCGAGCTGATCTTTAAGTGCCAAGATTAAGTGATAAACATCAATAAATTAATGGCTACCTATTAATATTTGCTGGTCAGAATTGATTTTAGACAGCTCAAGATTTTGAATAAAGCGCCCTTCAACATCGGTAATAGTAATTTGCCAATCGTCTATCACCACGCTCTCCCCTTCCAAATCGCCAACATGACCGAGCGCTTGCATCACCAAACCGCCCATAGTATCAACATCGGTATCGTCAAAGTGGGCGCCAAGCTCATCGTTACAGTCTTCAATCACTGTCGATGCTTGCACGCGCCACGTATTTGGTCTTACAGGATCGGCGACGATATTATTGATATCACTGTCTTCATCGAAGTCATCATGCTCATCGACGATATCGCCGACGATTTCCTCGAGCAAATCTTCCATCGTTACCACGCCAGCAAAATTCCCAAACTCATCGACGACAATCGCCATATGCACTTGGGTGCGCTGTAATGAGCGTAGCAAAGTATCAGAGCGTGCCGTTTCGCTGATATAAAGCGGCTGACGCACCAAGTCTCGTAAACGTTGACTGTCAATTTTATCTTCTTGATCGCGCACCATGTGTACGAGGATGGGAATCAAATCTTTTGCCAATAAAATACCGATAACGGCATCATCATCTTGGCTATCAAAGACCGGATAGCGCGAGTGTGTGGTCTCAAGAATGATATCCATCACTTCAGCTAAGCTAGCGCTTTCGTGCAGCCCAACCACTTGCGGGCGCGGGGTCATGATTTCGCGAACTTGGGTGGCAGGCAAATCAAGGACGCCTTCCAACATGTCCACGGTATCGGGTTCTAAGAACTGGCGCGAGTCTTGCACCAAACGTATCAGTTCATCACGGGTTTCGGGGGCGGTCGATAGCCAGCGTTTTAAGCCGCGCATCGACCAACTACTCGGGCTTGGAGCGTCTTCGGACATGATGATGTGATTTAACCTCTTTAGTTAATAGCAGTAATCAAAGAAAATAGTAAATAGCAATTAAAATCTTAAACCTAAATGGGGATTAAAATAGTAAATAAAACAGCGACTTTATATTTAGGCAGTAGTCAAAATATTTAAATAAAGATCAAATTATCTATAAAAACCTATCATAACGATAAATGACAACTAGTAAGTATAGATAAAAATAGACCAGCCTAATAGGTTTCACTTTATCGCAAGGCTTACGGACATTCAACGACAAATTCACTCAAATTGTATTGTCAGTGTGTTGTGAACTTTGCTATGGTCAAAGCCTTCATTCCTCAAAGTCAAACCTATGTCGCTACGTGCCTTTTTTTCTCGCCTGCTCTCGCCGCTTTCAAACAGCAATCGCTTAGAGCATGGGGCAGCTTATGATCGCCAGCAAAAGCGGACTTGGCGCTATTACCTCGCGCAGGTTTTAATCGTTACTACGTTGCTACTATCTGCTATTTGGCTGTTAATGGCAATTTGGTATCAGTTTGGCATACGCTCACCAATTACTTGGCTTACAACCCTTATTATAATCGGCATTTTAGCCGCGCTGGCTAAGGCCGCTTATGCAACAGAAAGGCATTGGTCAAAAAGTCCAAAAAATCGAGGTAATCAGCCATTAAATAATTCAGCAGCGCCAGATAAAAAAGTAGCCGTTAAATGGCTCATCGGTTTATATGGCGCAGTTTGGTTTATCGGTTTGGGCTGTTTTTTTTCTATCGAGCCCAAACAAGACCGCGACTGGATGGCGGAAGTCAGCGAAAGAGTTACTTATCGCCGTGATGCCAATAATCCTGACTTAGTCACGCTCACCAATGTGCGAAACTTTGATTGGCATACTGATAAAGAGGCGGCTGAACACTGGGGCACGCGCACGATAGATATGTCAAAACTCTCTGGCGTCGATGTGACCAACTCCTATTGGATGGGGCCGCTAATTGCGCATACTTTGGTCAGTTTCCGCTTTGAAGATGATAGACCGCTTGCCTTCTCGTTCGAGATTCGTAAGGAAGAAGGCGAGTCGTTTTCGGCATTGGCAGGGTTTTTTAGGCGTTTTGAGCTGAGCCTGATTGCTGCCGAAGAGCGCGATATTATTTATACCCGTAGTAATGCTCGCGGCGAGCAAGTTTATCTGTTTCCGGTCAGCAATCTACAACAGCACGAGGTCAAGTCGTTATTTGAGTCTTACTTAACTGCCGCCGATGAATTGAACGCCAAACCAACTTGGTACAATACGTTGATGAGCAACTGTACCAATATTATCTTTTATATGGCACGTATTGTCAGTGGCGACCGTCTGCCATGGGATTACCGAATTTGGGTATCGGGCTGGCTACCAAACTACTTATACGACGTTGGCATGCTCGACGCCAACCCTGAAAAGGACGGTCAGCCTTGGTCAATGGATACATGGTACGAGCGCACCCATATCAATCCAAAGGTTCGCGGTTTTGATAATCTGGCAGGAACTAGCGCTATCAATAGTCGCGAGTTCTCCAAGCAAATTCGGCAGGATATTCCTATCCCGCCACTAGCAGATTCACAAGCCGATGCGGAAGCAAGTGCCAAATCCGCCGCGCAGGATTCTAAAGAATAGCTGAGGTTTTCGAAGAGGTGCATCTACTCTCAAAAGCGGTATTGTGACGTTAAATCCATTGTTCATTAAGCATAAACATAGATTAAACCCTTTATAAAAAAATTTAGGTTAAGGCTGAACCCAATTTACCACCCGCTCCTCCATCTCCTCATCTGTCATGCCAATCTCAGAAATACAGCGCCCTGCTACGCCAACATTGGCAGCACGCATTTGCTGCTGAGTTACCACCGCATCTCCCGTCAATAACAAATGCCAACTTGGCAAATCTTGTCCTTTATACAAGCGCTTATAAGCACAGTGTGACGGCAGCCACATCATCTGCGGCAAATTCTCCATAGTTAGCTGAATACAGTCCGGCACATGCTCTTGGCGTGTGGCGTAATGCTTGCAGTAACCGGTCGCGCAATCCATCAGCTGGCAGGTGACATCGGTATATTCAACCATTTCTGCTTCATGACTATGGTCATCGCTGACATTGTCATCGTCGATATACTTGATTAGGCAACAGCTACCGCAACCATCGCATAGCGCTTCCCATTCGCTATGGTTTAGCTCTGACAGCGCAAAACGTGACCAAAACTGCGGACGCAATAGATCATTAGCATTGTTTTGGCTGTGAGGAAATAAGCGCACAGCAGATGGCGTCGCTGAATCTGAATCAGTTGTTGTTTTGGAATCTGGAGCGGATGCTAATTGAGATCCAGATTGATTGAACAAATTGAGTGTCATAAAGTCGCCGTAGCATTTTGATAAAGAGCGTTACAGTATTATAGCTGTTTTTGGCGAACTTGGGCGTTAAGGTAGGAGAAGTAAATAAAAGAATGCAGCAAAATACGGACAGTTAACACTTATAAAACAAGCATTTATAAAGTAGTTATTTATAAAACAGTCATTTATAAAATCCCCTTCATAACATAAAAAAAGGACAATAATATGTCAATTAAGACTTTTGAATTGATCAGCACTACCGAAAACAACGTCGAGCTTATCAGCTATGTGGCGCTGCCAGAATCTGCCTCAGAGGACAATCCAGTAGCAGGTATTTTGGTGGCGCCAGAATGGTGGGGCGTGGTCGATCATCCAAAGTCCGTCGTTGAGCGCTTGGCAAAAGCAGGCTATGCGGCGGTGGCGATGGACGTTTACGGTGAAGGCAAGCTGACCAGCGACGCGTCGATGGCCAATATGTGGATGGAGCAAGTACTTGCTGATCAAGACATGCTAATGGCACGTTGCCGCTTAATACTCAATGACTTTGGTGACCAACTGGCGGTTAATCGCGATAACTTAGCGGCGATTGGTTATTGTTTTGGCGGTAAAGTGGTGCTCGATATGGCACGCGAAGGCATGCCATTAAAAGCGGTTGCTACTTTCCACGGTAATCCATCAGCAAAACAGCCTGCCGATAAAAACTTCAAAGCCAAAGTATTGGTCGCTCACGGCCGTGATGATTCGATGGTGTCGATGGAGGCAATCGAAGGTCTAAAATCAGAGCTAGATGCTGCCGATGTTGACTACACAATTGATGTCTATGACGGTGCCAAACATGGCTTTACCAATCCGCACGCCGATGAACGTGCGGCCAAAAATGATGTTGACCTTGGCTACAACGAAGCCGCTGCTAAGCAAAGCTGGGACAACATGCTTGAATTTATGAAAACCAATCTCGGTCAATAATTTTAAAAATATCATCAATCAAGTTGTATAAACGCTCACTATAACGAGTGTTAATACAAAGTATAAGACAAAAAACAGGGGTCACTTTCTCAGAAAGCGACCCCTGTTTTTCGTCGTTATACACAATAACTACCATGACCAATCTTGTGCTTATGAGCAAATAACGTCATCATCACTCTATTATAAGTGGGATTGAGTAACGAGGATGTTATATCTATTGATAAATCAGCTGGGCTGGCTGGCTTTTATGGCTTTATTAATCGTGGTGTTCATACTATACGCCAGGATAAGCCAACAAATCAGACAGTTGCGTCATGATATGACAGCGCTACAAGCTGAGCTTAAACGGCAAAAAGAGGGCTTAATCACAGCAAAATCTTCTCACGCCGATATAAATAGCGATCAAGAAAGTCAATTTGCATCAGTGCCTGACACCTCTCCAACCTTGCGGTCATCAATGCCGCCACCGATACCGTTAGCAGCAGTAGATTTGGTTACAGCCGCTGACGCTAGCGCCGAACCCATAGAAGAAAACCTCGGCTTAAAGCCAAAACCGGAAGAATCGACAAAAACGAGAACCCCCGTTACAACGATAGAGCCAGACGAGCGCTCCTTGCCTATCGTCACCTCCATTATTTACTCTATGCAAAACTGGTTTTTTGGCGGCAACTTAGTAGTGCGCGTTGGGGTATTGGTGTTGCTCGTCGGGGTGGTGTTATTACTGCGCTTATTAAGTGACTATATTGAAATACCCATCGCCTTTAAACTCATTGCCATAGGCGTCCTCGGTTTAGGGTTAGCAGCTTTAGGATTAAAATTAGTAAAAAACCGCTTTGCTTACGGCATCACTTTGCAAGGCGCAGGATTGGCGATTGCTTATCTAACCACCTTTTTTGCCTATAGCGTTTATCAAGTGCTGGCAAGTCTACCAAGCTTTATAGGACTTGGTTTATTATCAGCACTTACCGTCGTTTTAGCCGTCCGTCAAAACGCCTTTCCTTTGGCATTACTGGCATTATCGGGCGGCTTTTTTGCGCCTATATTGACCAGTCAGGATACAGGCAGCTTGACGGTTTTGTTTAGCTATTACTTATTACTAAACGTGACTATTGCAGTAATTGCTCATTATCGTCCGTGGAAAGTGCTCAATATTTTTGGGTCAGGAGTCACGTTTGGGCTGGCTTATTATTGGGGACTGACAGAGAACGTAACGGTAATTATTGATAATCAGCGTTGGTCATTGGTGGTACTGGTTGCCCTACATCTCATTCTGTATTTATTTGTGGTGATTCGCTACGCGCAACAAATCATTGCTTATAACGATGACAATGAAGCGATTATGAACGTGGCTAATGTTGAAGAACGACGTTCTAGCTATGTATTCCCTATCGATATTGGTCTGTTATTCTCCGTGCCGATATTGGCATTTGGCTTATTTTCTGCCTTATTGCAGGATATTCATCATGCGTTGACCATTGTTAGTGCTATTTTAGCGATGATTTATCTGGGTCTTGGTTGGCGCTTTATTAAACGCAGTCAGCGCTACGCTCTGATTACTGAAGGTATGCTGGCGTTAGGGTTTGGCTTTTTAGCATTAGTGATTCCGCTGGCACTTGATGCAGAATGGATTGCCTTTGGCTGGTCGGTACAAGGGCTAGCCTTGGTATGGTTTGGACGGCGCTCACTACGTGCATGGTCAGTATTGTTTGGGTTGTTATTGCAGCTGCTCAGTATCGCGATGCTGATGATAACTGTGGTCTTTACGATCAAAGATTATCCAACGTTGGCGTTGACGATTTCGGCGCTCAGCTATCTAGCTACGATGTTTATCTTACGCGCCAGCAACTCGCCTATTGATGACGCCAACAACCAGCTTAACGCCAATCATACGCTGACTGCCTATACTAAAGCTTTGGGCATTGGTGAACTCGCTACTAAGCAATGGCTTACCAGTATCAATAGCCAAAGTATGGCGTTTAACTTGATGTGGCGCAGTCCAAATTTGGGTCGCTTTTTAACCTTTACTGCAATGGTTTGGCTGCTGTACGTATTGGTGATTGATTTTGACCACTGGCTTGCCAGCCGGCGCTTAGCAACGACGGCGCTGCTAGGATTGGCCACCTTAACCAGCCTAGCTATTTATCAGGCAATCAATCACTATCATTCGTGGCGCGAGATTAGGCAGTTTAGCCATGGGTTATTACTGCTATTTTATGCCGCGCTACTGTTTCAACTACCGCAAAAATATGAATTTGATTATCAATGGACTACCTTTCATTGGCCGATATTTATCATGCTACTCATAGGCTGGTTGGTCGTTGGACAATTGTGGTTAAGAACATGGCATAAAGAATTGGAGTTAAAAAGTTTTGATAGCGCGAGCTGGCTTGGTGCTGGCATCATCCTATTAGCAGAAGCTATGCATTATGGCTTGCCTGATTCAAAAGGTGTCATGACTATTTTGGTTCCGGTTGCCTTTATGCTGGCTGGATTATGGTGGACACAGCGTCAAGCTATGGCTCAATACAATGATAAGCAATCACACTCGCAAACAGGAGCAGCGACCTCAGCATTTGCGCCTTATTGGTTTGATTGGCATCAGGCATTATTAGACAGTGCCAAAATATTTGTACCAATCACACTAGGTTGGGCTATTTTTACCAACTTCACTTACGATGGTATTATCTGGGAACTGCCCTACTTTCCTTTATTTAACTTATATGATGTGACGTTATGGTTGGTGGTGTTTTACGGCTTGGGCGTTTATTTACTCCGTCAGCCACATGGTAGAGGTTCGAGAAATCTATTAAAAGCCATTCCTAAAAACGATATGCTGTTAATTATCTTAGCGCTGATTAGTTTTTGGATAGGCTCTAGCATGTTAGTTAGAACGCTGCACGCATTTATCGGCACGCCGTTATGGACTGGCGGTTTATACGACGTGACAGGAGGCGCTTGGAATAGCGAGCAGGTACAGACGGGACTGACCATTTTATGGACGCTCATTGCTTTGGTCGCCACCATCATCGCCAGCCGCTATGGACAACGAACACTATGGTTTATGGGTATTGGACTGTTGGGCGTTGTGGTGTTAAAACTGGTCTTGGTTGATTTATCCCAGACCGAGGCGATTTGGCGAGTGATTTCCTTCCTTGGTGCGGGTAGCTTAATCTTGGTCATTGGTTATTTAGCGCCATTGCCACCAGCACGTGAGGATTTAACAGACGAGTTTGAATAATAGTCTGCTCTGTGCGTTACGTTGAATGAAATGTTAACGTGGTGACGCTGGTTGTGTAGTAAACTGAACACCATTAGAAAGTAGACGTTGATTGTCTTACTTTGAGCATTTTTTATAAAAGGTTAGTAAAGCAGATGGATAAGAGAGCAAGTATTCAGTGGTTCCCTGGGCATATGAACAAAGCCCGTAACGAAATCAAAGAAATCATGCCGCAGATGGACGTCGTCATTGAAGTGATTGACGCGCGTATTCCTTATAGTAGCGAAAACCCCATGGTTGCAGCATTACGCGGCGAAAAACCAGTCATCAAAATCTTAAATAAAGCTGACCTCGCTGATCCTGAATTGACCAAAGCGTGGATGGAATATCTTGAACAACAAGACGGCGTTAAAGCTATCGCTTGCGACAATAACAAAGCCGATGACGTCAAGCGTATCATTGCAATATGCAAATCCCTCGTACCCAATAAAGTCGGGACGGGACGTCAAATCAAAGCCATGATTATGGGTATTCCAAACGTTGGTAAATCAACCTTGATTAATACCTTAGCGGGGCGCGCGGTAGCTAGAACGGGCGACGAGCCAGCGGTGACCAAGTCACAGCAGCTGATCAAGCTTGACGATGACATCATGCTCTATGACACGCCTGGCATGCTGTGGCCAAAGGTTGAAAACGAAAACTCTGGCTATCGCTTGGCGGCGACCGGCGGTATTCGTGATACGGCGTTTGACTTCGCCGATGTGGCCAGTTATACCGCTGAGTATCTCATGCAAGCCTATCCTGAACTGCTAAAAACCCGCTATAAGATTGAAGAATTACCCAAGACCGATTGGGAGTTTTTCGAAGTGGCGGGACGTAATCGCGGCTGCGTGCGCGCGGGCAATCAAGTCGATACCTACCGCATGTCTGAGATTTTGATTAACGAGTTACGTAGCGGCAAGCTTGGAAATATTACCCTCGAGACGCCAGAAATGACTGAAGCTGAAGAAGTTGTGGTCGCTGAACAACGAGTCGCAGCCGAAGAGAAAAGAATCGCTAAAGAAGAAGAAAAACGTTTGCGTCGTTTAAAAACGCGGAAGAATCGTAAATAAATTGCATAAAGAATACTGGCTACTATGAATCCGTTAATACCCTCTGCTAAAACCATTCAGATTTATCTGCCAAAAGGTAATCCTCGCGGATTGCGCTTGGCAGAGATGACCACGCGTACGGTGCGTTTGATTGAGATTCCACGCATTCATATTGATGATTTTTTTGCGATGCCAGATGCCAGTCAAGTTGGCTTATATTTTTTGATTGGTGACACCGACAGTATAGATAAGCCATTACTTTATATCGGGCAAACTGGCGATTTGAAAACTCGTCTCAATCAACATCATAAAAAAGACTTTTGGACGCGGGCTTTTGTCATGCTTTCAACCAATAATTCCATGACCCAAACCCATGCGCTGTATATGGAGCATAAAGCAATTGCCACTGCCCTTGACGTGGGGCGCTATGAGCTAAAAAATGGTAATAGTGGTAATAAGCCGCATACACCCGACCCATTAAAAGCTGACTGCGAAGAGTTGTTTCACACCCTTGATGTTTTGCTATCAACCTTGGGGCAACCTATTTTTGAATCTTTAGCTATTCACGATAGCCTTTATAGCAATAAGACTGATGCACATAAACTGACCACAACCACTGATGTTAAAGTTGAAAAAGCAGCTGAAATATCTCCAACTAAACCTATCCCATTCCTGTTTTATTACAAGGTAAAAGATGGCGATGCACAAGGCTATTATGATGACGATGGCTTTGTAATATTAGCAGGCTCTTTAATTAGACAATCACAGGCAGCATCTGCGCCACCCTTTGTGACCAGATTAAAAGAGAGCTTGCTTAGTAGCGGCAAACTCATAGCGGTAAATGATACAAGCTATAAGCTCACTGAAAATCATTTATTTAAAACACCCAGTGGCGCTAGTGCATTGGTATCAGGTCGTTCGACCAACGGTTGGATTGAATGGAAAAATGCCGCAGGTCAAACTTTAGACAGCATCTATCGATAACGACTTTAATCCCAACATGCGATCCTCATATAACCCTCATACTTTTTGAATTGCTCGCCCATTGCTTATGACATCTATTACTTTTATCCATACCGAGACCAGCCTCGACTCCTTCGCCCCCCGCCTCCTCGATTGGTTCGCTAAAAACGGTCGCCACGACTTACCTTGGCAACAACACCAAACTGATACGCCCAACCCTTATATTGTTTGGCTATCAGAAGTCATGCTCCAGCAAACGCAAGTAATGACAGTGCTGCCCTACTTTGCCCGCTTTATGGCGTCGTTTCCGACGGTGCAAGATTTAGCCGCAGCAGAATGGGATATGGTGGCGGAACACTGGGCAGGACTTGGCTACTATGCGCGCGCGCGTAATTTGCACAAAGGCGCGAAGCAGTTGGTTGAGGTTATAAATGAAACGGACGACTTCCCGCAGACACTAGCAGGTTGGGAAGCGATTTCTGGCGTTGGCCCTTCGACCGCTGGGGCGATTATGGCAATGGGGCTACATCGTTATGGCGTGATCTGTGATGGTAATGTCAAACGCGTTCTCACCCGCTGGGCGGCTATCGATGGTGATATTACCAAGTCTGCTACTACCAAAGAGCTGTGGGCATTGGCGGAGCGTTTAACACCAAGAGAGAACTCAGGATTGTTTGCGCAAGCCATGATGGATATGGGTGCAACCTTATGTACGCGTAGCAAACCTGCTTGTCTATTGTGCCCATTACAAGATGATTGCTTAGCCCATGCGCAGGGTCGCGAAACCGATTATCCAGTCAAGGCCAAAAAACAGCCCAAACCCAGCAAAGTTAGCAATGCATTATTAATTAAAGATACGGACGGCAAAATACTGTGGCTACAGCGTCCTGATAATGGCATTTGGGGCGGACTATGGAGTTTGCCTTTGCAATTTGTTGAGAAAATTGACGGTAAAGCTACTGCTAAAAATTCGGAAGCCAGCGATGATAAATCATTAAAAGTTGCTAGCAATGAAAAATTCTACGAAACAGAATTTACCACCGCTGAGCAAATTATCAATGAATGGTTGGATAAGCATAGTTTAGCAGCCGCGCCCATTAATAAAGCCTTAATTGATGACGCGCCTATTAAACATTCATTAACTCATTTCCATTGGTATTTAACGCCGCAATCACTGACTTTAGCTAATGAGCAAACGGCTGATTTGACCAAAGCCTTGCAAGCGGCAGAAATTAATATTAACTGGTTAAATGCGAGTGATGCGCAGGCAACACTTGGATTACCACGAGCGATGGTTAAGATTTTAGAATAATAGGTTATTGCAACCAAATAAAACCCCTAAAAAAAGCGACTCAAAATATATTCTGAGTCGCTTTTTTCATTTATAACATACAAAAAACTAAGACAAAATTTAAGATTTGGGCACCCGCAAACGCATCAGGCCTTCTTGTTGTACCGTTGCGACCAATCGACCATCTTGCCAAAACTGACCGTGGTTTAAGCCTTTGGCATTAGAGGTCGTGTCGCTCCACATGTCATATAGCAGCCAATTATTTAAATCAAAATCACGATGAAAATGCATCGAGTGATCAATACTCGCCGCTTGCAAACCACTGGTCATAAAGCTGACCCCATGTGACATCAGCCCCGTACCGACCAAGTAAAAATCAGACGAAAACGCCAATAGTGCTTGCTGAATGGCCACAGGCTGCTTTCCAAGCTCACGGATACGCAGCCAGTTTGCTTGCTTGGGTTTCATCGGTTCTGGATGAATCGGATCACGCGGCTTAATCGGTTTAATCTCGACATGACGATGACGCATAAAACGCGCTTTTAGGGCATCAGGAACCTTTCCAACATACTGCTCTTTTAAATCTTGCTCATCAAGCAAGTCTTCTGGCGGCGGATACACGGGCATATCTTCTTGATATTCCAAGCCCTCTTCCATCGGTGAGAACGAAGCAATCATCGAAAATATCACTTGCTCGACAGGCGCTTTACCGCGCACTTCTTTATACTGAATTGCCGTGACTTCACGTGCTGACAGACTGCGACCATCACGCAGGCGGCGTACTTGGTAAATCACCGGCTGATTGATATCGCCACCGCGCAAAAAATAACCATGCAGCGAATGACATGGCTTATCTTTATCCAGTGTATGCGCCGCTGCCATAATCGCTTGCGCCAGCACTTGCCCGCCAAAAATACGACTGCCCACATAATCGTGGCTTTTACCTTCAAAAACATCAGGGCTGACTTCGATAAGCGCGACGGTAGCGAGCAGCTCATCGATCAGTTGCGGATAATCAGACATGACGATAGGTTTCCTTATTTTGATCAATCACGCCAAGCATTGAGATATAAGCACTCAAGGGTCAAGCGTATCAATACGATATAGCTTAAGCCAATGCGGCGTTTTAATTTAAAATAATATATATAGTAGGTTCATTTTAAAACTGTTATGGCATGACTATTATAGTTTGCGATAAACACCCACATAACGCTGAGAACGCCAAATAAATAGCCAGTAAAATGATTAGCAATCACTCATTATAAAGCGAAAAGCCAATCATCTTAGCGAATATTAAAGATTTTGACTAGGCAGTCGCCGCCTTACGAGTCGGTTTAACGCTTTATTAGCTTAACAATCATGAGCAAGTAATTATCTAAACAAGTAGCTATCTAAACAAGCAGCATCTAAGCTCACAAACATAAATAAAAAACGAGATGATGAGACACCTCGTTTTTTATTTGACTTTATATTATGGTTTTACAGCGACCAGCACGCGAATAGAGTCTGGTACCAGCGATAAATTGCCTAGTGCTTGCTCGCCTTGGGCTTTTAGTTGCTCTAGGCGTTCAATCTCTTCTGGGCGCACGTTAGGGTTAATCGTTTGCAGATGCTTTAGGCGTTTGATTTCACGTGACCACTGCTGGCTAAAGCGCGCGCTTGCTTGTTCACCAATGTCTTCTAGCTGCTGACGGGCAATATCTTCGGCTTCATAATAACGCTGCTCAATCACATCGCCACGTACCTTAATCACTTGGCGAGCGCGGTTTTTATCCAAGCGCTCGATATGCGGCATAATCATATCGCTGCTAATACGCGCGGATAAATCACTGCCCTGCTCACTGATAAACACACGAATATTTTGCGTCGGCAAGGTAGCAGGCAGATTAAGCAATCTTGGCGCAATCGCTTCAACGCGGAAATTCACTTCTAGCAGCACCATACCTTGTGGAACGGCGGCACTCTTTAGCATCGCAACGGTAGTATTCCCAAAAGTGCTGGTACTTGCTAGCTCATAAATCGCGCGCATCAATGGATGCTCATGGGTGATAAATTCGATATCTTCGCGCTGCAGCGCTTGCTTGCGCTCAAAGGTCAGCGTCATACCATCTTCATCACCGAGCGGCAGACCGTCGATATAATCGCTAATTTCCGTGCTATCAATCGGCGCAATCACCCATGAACCATCGCGCTGGATATTGTGGTCGATATTGGCGGAAGCAAAGAAGCGCTCGATAAATTGCGGCAATAGATTATGTTTATCAAAATCATGCATGGCATCTGCAATACGCCCAGCAACGCGCGGACGGCATGAGTTGTACTCAAGTAAGCGATCGCGACCAGCTTGTAGCTGTGCTTCGAGTCCCAAGCGCGTTTGCTGTGCTTTTTCGATAATATCCTGCAAAGTGGTGCGGTTAGCGTCGGTATCCGCGCCTTCAAGCAGCGGTTTCAACTCTTGGATATATTGCTCTTGTACGCTTTGCGCCGTTGGAGAAATCTGATTAAACATATTGAGCGCGTCGTTATACCAGCGGTACAGTCGCTCTTGCGCCGTTCCTTGTACATAAGGAACGTGTAGCATAATTTGTTGTGTCTGTCCGATACGGTCTAGGCGACCGATACGCTGCTCTAACGTATCTGGATTGGCAGGCAGGTCCCACAATATCAGCTGGCTTGCAAACTGGAAGTTGCGACCTTCTGAGCCAATCTCTGAGCAGAGTAATATCTGCGCGCCTTCTAAGTCGGCGAAAAACGCCGCCGCTTGGTCACGCTCAAGTAAGGTCATCTGCTCAGTAAAGATAGCGGTTTTAATACCAGCATGTAGACGCAATACCGCCTCTAAACTTTCAACCGTCGCCCCACTACGAGCAATCAACAATACTTTTTTATGCTTAAGCTCACCCTTCAAAATATCAATCAACCACGGCACCCGCGGATCATCCTCTAGCCAGCCGCCATCGGGTTGATTTTCTTCGCCCCAAAGCTGCTCGCGCAATTTACCCTTGGTTTGATAGCTATCTACCCATGCTTCAGGTAGCGGCAACGGATACGGCTGGCTGCTACGACCATAAAAACCTTTGACACTCTCACGAGTATTACGGAATAAAATACGTCCCGTACCATGACGGTCAAGGAGTTCATTGAGCGCATAAGTACGCAGTTTTTCGTCGTCATTAATGTTTACTAATTCATCGATACTAATAGAAAGCAGATGACTTAATGCCGTGATTTGACCGTTGCTTAATGGTTTATCTTCGATTAAGACACTGGCAACAGCGGCAGTTTCGGCAAAGGCTTCTTGGCTATCGATAAATTCATCAAGGTCATCAAAGCGATCGGGGTCTAATAAACGCAGACGGGCAAAGTGGCTTTGGGCGCCAAGCTGCTCAGGTGTTGCCGTTAATAGCATGACACCCGGTGTCTCTTCGGCAAAGTCAGCAATGAGGTCATATTTATCATTGCCGCCTTGTGCTTCATCCCAATGCAGGTGATGCGCTTCATCGACGACCAATAAATCAAAACCCGCTTCCATCGCTTGATCGTACAAATCTGGATGGTCAAGCAATAAGTCCATGCCGGCAATGATACATTGCTCGGTCGTAAAGACGTTTTGCTCAGGGTCGTGTTCTTTAATCGCAGCGGTACGTACCAAATCAAACAAGGCAAAGTTTAGGTTAAAACGGCGACGCAGCTCAATCATCCACTGATACTGCAAACTGTCTGGTACAAGAATTAGGACGCGCTCAGCTTTACCAGTTAATAGCTGCTGATGAATAATTAAACCTGCTTCAATGGTTTTACCCAAGCCAACTTCGTCAGCAAGCAAGACACGCGGGGCGATGCGTTTGCCAACTTCATGGGCAATATACAGCTGATGCTCAATAATATCGACGCGTGCGCCCATCAAGCCTTTGAGCGGATGACCCGCTAGCGCTGATTGCATACGCAAGATATCTTGACGCAGCTCATACCAATCCCCGCGCTCAATACGACCAGCCAGCAAACGCTCAAGCGGCTTAGCCAGCGTGATATTAGCCGCCAAACGGGTTTCCATAATGCCGCGCTCATGCTCATCAACACTGTATTTGAGCACGCCCATCACTTCTTCGACCGCGGTTACGGTATAGCTATTACCGGCTTGGTCAGAAATACTATCACCTTCTTTGAACACCACGCGCGATAACGGCGCAGAATTTTTGGCGTAGACGCGGGTCTCTTCACTTTGCGGAAATAAGATATGTACACAGCGGTCATCGACGTCGATGACCACACCCAAGCCAAGCTCAGACTCCGTATCAGATAAATAACGTTGACCAACGGCAAATTCGGTGCTGTGCAATGAAGCGATAGAGATAGTCATAAGGCGATGTCTTTTGTACTCAGATGATAAGAAAATAGATAGTTAATGAATCAAGCCACAATCATACAAACAATCACGCAAGGATTTAGTCAATTAATAGCTCAAACTCATTAATAAGTTGCTGGTCATTGAAGCTATCAGCAACGCCCAACTTGTCAGCTAGGTCGATGGATAAAACAGACCATTATATAACGTTAGCGCCTAGATGAGTGCGTTAAGTTAACTTTTCAAGAGCACTTTTTGGCAAGATTATTGCAATTGTTTGGCAAGATTATTGGAATACTGCGCTTAAGTAACTTTTTAGAAATCCATATATAACGACTCACAAGTAAAGAAAAAGGCTCGCTACTATGCCCTAAACATTGTTATCATAAAATTGTTTCTATATTGTTAATATATGAAATTTAACATTTCTTATTGTTATTGAAGCTATGTTAACCATTACCCCCTTTTAGATTTTCCAAATGATATAAAAAATTTATTCAAAAAATTTAACTATCAAGTCTTAAAGCACAAAATTTCGGCAACCTCCTACTTAATACTGTCCTTTTTAAGACCGTTAAGTAAGCCAAATAGTGTTTTTCATAGTCGTTTAAGTTATGAATTAACCGTAAATACTTTAATACTAGTTATATATCTAGATATTTAACTGAGTGATAATCTTAAAAACTTTGCCCCAATACTCAAATCCCATTTTCGTAAGGCTTACGTATCACCACATCATCGATTACTAGCAGCAAACAGTATGAGTAGTCTGTATAGACATTCTGCTTTGTGGTCACGTTTATCCAAGGACAATCCCCTCATGAGTGCCTCCAAAAAAGTTGGCTTTTTTAACCAAGTCAGTACCCAAGTGACGACCATTCTATTTATCGCTTTTGTGGTCGTACTAGCCGTTGTTGTGTATGTTGTTGATAAAGAAGGTCATGAAAAAATTCGCCTTGAATCGGCAAAACTGGTCGCTGAGCGTGGTAATACCGCGGTCAATAGTATCTCAGCCGATATCAATCGCGTGATGCGCAGTGCCCTGTTATTGCAGCAAAGCGCGCAGACTTTGCCGCCACAAGAAGCGATTTTGCAAGCCAGTACCGCCAATGCTTTTGATAAGCGCGATTATAACTTATTAGGTAGTGGCGGCATTTGGCCAGAAAAAGGCGCACTGGGCGCCAATACCGCCACCCATCCATTTTTGATGGTGCGTCAAAACGGCGATTATCAAGCGGTACTCAGCGACCCAAACCCTGCCAATCCTTATTATCAAGAAGACTGGTTTAGCGTTTTGAAATTGCTCAAACCTGAAAGCTGTATCTGGAACCATGTACGCGCGAGCCAAACCAAAGGCGAGCTGGCGATGAGTTGCGGTGTCGCCATCGAGCGTGATAACCAGTTCTGGGGTGCCAGTACTGTCAACTTTACCCTCAACCAGCTGCAAGAAAACATCGTTAAGCTCAGTGAAAGCTCGGGCTCAGGTTATATTTTACTGCTCGATAACAGTGACAAAGTTATCGCCTCCTCTAATCCTGAGCGCTTAAGCTATATCGACGAAGCCACCGGCACACCGCTCGATATCAAGCAAGTTATCAACGCTGACCGTTCCAAAAATCTTACTCAAACCTAGCCAATATTGACTATTAGATAGGTTTGACGTTTTCTTTCTGCTTCATTG
>NZ_JACSQR010000002.1:0-239965 GCF_014836505.1 Psychrobacter communis | reverse complement strand
AGTATAGTTCGGTTAGGTTGTCCATGTAAGAAGTCCTTGTTGTGAAGTTTGTCTTGGTAAACTTACTTTAGCAACTTCGGACTTCTTTTTTTATCTTTTTTTTGAGCGCTTATCCCGAACTGGGGTTAATTAATTTTGAACATTGTGCTTTAACGAAATATTAAAGACTATTTTCCAAAGCACTATCAAAAAAGGTCTGCGCTAGTTTTATAGCGCAGACCTTTTTATGTTCGGTCATATTTTTTCTTAATGATATAGACTCTAGTTTTGCAGCTCATACACCAAAGCTTGAATGTCCTGCGCTGCTGTTTGTAAGCGCGGTACATGCTCCATAAGCTCATCTAATGACACGCGAATGGTTGGTGCGTGGATATATAGCGACGCCAGATAGCGAGATTTTTTGTCTAGCACAGGCACTGACACCGCTACCATCTCTGAGATAAATTCCTCATTATCGATACCAATGCCTGTCTCTGCGATACGATCAAGCTCGGCATTTAACGTATCAATATCGGTAATCGTATTTTTGGTAAATTTATCTAACGGTAGGCCTTGTAGTATTTTAGCGCGGCTGGTGGCAGACAATTGGCTTAAATATAACTTACCCGTAGCCGTACACCACATCGGTGATTTCGCGCCGACAGGCAGATATATTTGCAAAGGCAGCGAGGTGTTAGCGCGATTGGTATACATCATGTCCATCTGGTAAGGAATGGCGATACCGCAAGTCTCCTTAATCTCATCAACCAATTTTTGTAAAATAATTTGCCGCTCATTAAAAAATTGACGCTGCTGCCAAAGCTCAACGCTCAAATTACGCACCCGCTTGCCAGGAATAATACCGCCGCCAATATCGACGGTCACAAACCCTTCATCGACTAAGTTTTGAATCAAGCGATGGATAGTAGGTTTTGGGATATCAAGCTCTTGCGACAGTTCAAGTGGTGAGAGGGGTTTTGACGCATAAGACACCGCTTCGATAATCTCTAAAACACGGGTAATCGACGAAACTTTTGGCATAAAAATGGCTCAATAAGAATAATAAAGGTAAAGCGAAAAGTAGAAAAAAAATCATTAATACGCTAATGAAAAGTCCAAAAATGCAAATACTAAAAAGACATCTATTAATAGCTCTAATTTAGCATAATAACGCACTCAAACAAGCTATCTTATTAGATATAAACGATATATTTACGTTTTTATAGTTCAGACTAATTTCCCGCACTTCCGTTCTAGATCTTATTTTGGGTAGCATTAGATACGTTAGCTCACAAACCACAACAAACTGTAGTAATAAACTCTATAACTGTAATTGAGTTAAAGGGGGAGGTAGGTCATTATACTGACATGTTTTGTAATACCTTTACATGAGCGTTAAGCGATTCAATATTCATGTTCTGACTATTCAGTGGCTTTGAGAGTATTGTGTAACAGGAAATCGAAGTTTTGCAGGTTGGTGTAGTAAATATTACAATATCTATGCAATCTTTACATAACGGCAAATAAAAAGCGCATTCATGGGGGTGACTTTTTAAGCCAAAATTGTTTTAATCTGCTCAACAAAATGGTTGTTTATAAAAAAGTTAAATTATCATTTTTTTACGGGCGAGTTCTTTCACACTTTAGGAGAGTATTTATGAAACTTATTAAATTAACAGCAATTTCTGCTGCTGTATTAGCATCTACTGCTGCACTAGCAGCTGAACCAGTTATCGTTGTTGATAACAACGATGCGGTTGTATACGAAGCAGAGCCAGTTGCAGTAGCTTATGAAGCAGAGCCAGTTGCAGTAGCTTATGAAGCTGAGCCAGTTGCTGTTGTACAACCAGCAAACTCATATAGCGACAGAACTTTTTTCCAAACTGTAACTCATCCAGCGGCTGTCAGCGCTGAAGTAGGTACACTAGGTTATGGTGCTAATATCGGTTGGGCACTTAACGATAAAACTGAATTACAAGCTGGTTGGGCTGGTGGCGACGTTGCTGATCTATTCGGCGGTGATTTTGATGCTGGCGATGTAAACTATGACGTTGATGCAGATTTTAGCAACCCGTATCTAGGCGTACAATTACGTCCTACAGGTAACTGGTTCACAATGGGCGCTGGTATCATCGTTCCTGATAACGATCTTGATGTAACTGCCAATGCAGATGGTGGCTTCTTTAAAATTGATGGTCAGCAATATAACTCTGGTCAGGTGGGTACCCTTCAAGGCACTATGGAACACCGTAACAAGCTAGCGCCTTATGCGACTATCGGCTTCCGTCCTAATATCACGAATAACTTTGGTTTATTTGGTGAGTTAGGTGCAGCTTATATGGGTAAAACTGATGCAACTGTTCGTGCACAAAATCCTGATAGTGTAGTTAACTATGTAGATGCAAACGGCAATAACCAGGCTACTACTGCTGGCGAAGTTGCTTCTAAAGCAGAGAAAGAGCTAGAAGATAAAGATTGGTTAGAGTGGATGCCAATCGTTAAAGTTGGTGCAACTTACCGCTTCTAAGCTAATTACGGTTTAACGACTGTTATTAGAAGATAAGTAGCAATAAAAAACGATCCTTTTTAGGGTCGTTTTTTTTTGGTCTAAAATATAGTTCTCACTCATTTTTTTAAAAGCATTAGGAAATATTTAATAAACAATCACGGTTTGCTGATGAGGTAAAAGAGCGATACGGTAATTGCTTTTATTGTCGTTAATGTCCAGTAAAGGTGAGTTGCTTGTAGCCCCTTTTATTAAATCAGCAATGAGGTAAGAGTAGTCCTTTCCTAATCCTTGTGCCAGCTTATACTGAAAAACCTTAATAAAACTTTCTTTTATTTGCCATAGTAGCTTGGCGATTACATTTCTTTGCATGGGTGGTAAGGTCTGCAAGATAGACATTTCATTGGCATGGTAAAAGCGCTGCGCAACCTCCCATTTAACAGCATTTATTTCTATATCAATACCTACAGGACGATGAGCGCTAATGATCACCGCGGCTTTATTATCCAAATGTTCAAATAGATTTTCGTTTTTATGCTGATTAGAAATAATTTTGTTATGGGTGCCAGTATGACTAAAGCAGACGTAGTATTGACTATTGGCAAGTCGATATGGAAAGCTTGCGTCATTCAAGGTATCAATCATCTCTAGCTTATTAAGTAGTGATTGTAATAATAATCGTACGCCAGTGCGCTGCTGTTGGCGCTGACGATGAGCTATCTCGCGTGTGGATAGAGACACGGTAGAAATGCGATATTGCCATTGCATGTGACGCAATTTTTCCACGCTCGTATCTAAAAATAGATTGGGATTAAATAACAGCGGTAAATCGCTGAGTAAAACGGGATAATTTAAAAAACAAGGCGTGATAATCTGAGCTACCGCATACCAGGTAGTAGCGTCAAGTTGCTGGTAGTGAATATTACGTAATTTTAAAGTTGACATAATTTATCTGTAGAATATGAATAGAATAAGAAAAGCCCAACAATAGATTGCTGGGCTTCTTTAAATTAGGGCTGATTAACGCTTATTAAATAATATTAGTAAGACAACTCAGCACGGCGGTTTTGGGCATAAGCATCTTCTGTAGTACCGGCAACAGCAGGGCGCTCTTCACCATAGCTGATGATACGGACGTTGTTTACCGCAACGCCTTGAGCGGCAAGATAATTACGTGCCGCTTGGGCACGGCGCTCGCCTAGTGCCATGTTGTACTCGCGGCTACCACGCTCATCGGTATGACCTGCAATAACGACACCAGCGTTTGGATTTGAGCTTAGGAGGCTAGCATGTTGGTTTAATACACTGGCAGCTTCTGAGGTGATTTCACTGCTATCAAAAGCAAAGTAAACCACGGCCTGTAGATTTTCTGCACCAGTGATAACAGCATTTGAATTATCAACGATAACCGCACCGTTATAACCAACTTGACCACCTGGGATACCTAGTGGGGCAACGACCACTTCTGATGTCGCACGTTTGTTAGCACAACCTGACGCAAATACGACAGCGCTTGATAATACTGCGAGGGCAGCAACTTTTGCAATACTGGTAGACATATAAGCTCCTAAAATTTTAATAACATTAGTTTTAATGGCATTTGTTGTTTTTGAACTGCTTACGGTAAAACTTAGGCAATTACTATCTATCATATACTAAATGTTACTTTATGTAAGTAGTATTACTGTAAATAGTTCGAGAGTTTACCTAAAGATATGTAGCATTCTGATTAAAACCTTTGAATTGATTTCTACCTTAACCAATTTAATTACTCATCGTACTTGAAATTTCATAGTTTAGGTCAATGTAACTATCTTAAAAACTCTGTTTATAACGAACACCGTGCTTATTAATAGGGCGCTGCAAAATAATCAATTAACTGTCTAAAACGTGAATAATAATAGGAATTTCCATGTCTACTACTGAAACTGACGCACAAATTATCAATCCTGACATGCCAGATGTGCCGCCACATGCGCCAAGTAAAATTCATTTAAAAGATTATAGACCACCAAGCTTTGATGTCGAAATCGTTGATTTGGATATTAAGCTATTTGATGATCATGCCATTGTAGATAGTACTTTGGTGATGCAGCGTCAGACTGACGGCGATTTGGTGCTGTATGGCGAAGCACTTGAGCTGATGTCTATTAAGCTTAATGATGAGCCGCTTGCTTGTAATCGTTATACGCAAGCTGAGGGCACATTAACCATTACCGATGCGCCAGAAAACACCAAATTACAGCTGCAAGTACGCATCCATCCGCATACCAATACGGCGCTTGAAGGCTTATATATTGCCGGTAGTGGTGACGATACCATGTTTGTTAGCCAGTGTGAGCCAGAGGGCTTTCGCAAGATTACCTTTTATCCAGACCGTCCTGATGTGCTGGCGATATTTACCACGCGGCTTGAAGCCGATAAGCGTTTTCCAACGCTATTGAGTAATGGTAATTTGCTCGAAGCGGGTGAAGTGTCGGACGCGCCTGAGCGTCATTATGCGATTTGGCAAGACCCGACCAATAAGCCAAGCTATTTGTTTGCTTGCGTTATCGCTGGCTTAGATGTATTGACTGACAGCTATACCACGAGCGAAGGGCGTGAGGTAATGCTTGAGCTCTATGCGAAGTCTGAAGATATCGATAAATGTGCTGTCGGTATGCAAGCTTTAAAAGACTCGATGCAGTGGGATGAGGTCAATTATGGCCGCGCTTACGATTTAGACCGTTATATGATTGTGGCGGTTAGTCAGTTTAATATGGGGGCGATGGAAAATAAGGGTTTAAATATCTTTAACACCGCTTGTGTACTGTCTAGTCCTGAAACGACCACAGATGCGCGTAGCTTTAGTGTCAAATCTATCATTGCCCATGAATACTTTCATAACTGGACGGGTAATCGCATTACCTGCCGTGATTGGTTTCAGCTGTGCCTAAAAGAAGGTTTTACCGTTTACCGTGATCAATCGTTTTCAGCCGATCAGCAATCAAGTGCCGTCCAGCGTATCGATGATGTGGCAACCTTGCGCGCCCATCAATTTGCTGAGGATGCAGGACCATTGGCGCACCCTGTACGCCCTGAAAGTTTCGTTGAGATTAACAACTTTTATACTACCACTATTTATGAAAAAGGCGCTGAAATCGTCCGTATGATTGCCAATACGCTAGGGCGTGATAACTTCCGTAAAGGTACGGACGAGTATTTCCGCCGTTATGATGGGCAAGCGGTCACGGTTGAGGACTTTTTATCGGCGCTTAGTATTACCGATAGCAAAATTGAAGACTTTATCGATTGGTATCGTCAGCCCGGTACGCCTGTGGTGTCTGGTTACCAAGATTATGACAGCGCGACGCAGACATTGACCATTACCTTAAGTCAGCAAACCCGTCAGGTTGCAGGTTTTGATGCACCAAAACCCTTGCCGATACCCGTAGCGACCGCACTATTTGATAAAGATTCTGGTGCTATCGTCGCTGAGCGTATGTTGCTGCTCGATCAAGCCACACAAACCTTTACCTTTGAAAATGTAGTAAGCGAGCCAGTAGTATCCTTGCTACGTGATTTTAGCGCCCCAGTACAGCTCAATTATAATTATCAAGATGAAGACTTGGCGTTTTTGCTCAAATATGAAACCAATGGTTTTAACCGCTGGCAAGTGACGCAAATGCTGGTCAATCGCATTTTACTGCAAGGTCACGGCGCGAAAAGCAGTCCTGAGATATATTTGCAAGCAGTGGCGCAGACCTTACCTGAATTGGCTGCTAATGATGCGATGTTGGCGGCGCGTTTGCTTGATATTCCGTCAGCACCAGAGTTGGCATCTGCTATTCATAAAGATTACGATCCAGAGCTGGTAAAAGCACAGCGTGAAGGCTTATATCAACAGCTGGCAGAGGCGTTAAAAGATCAATGGTCTGAGCTTTATAAACAGCTACCGATGCAGGCTTATGAAGACAGTGCGGAAGCTCGTGGCAATCGCGCTTTACGTAATGTGGTGCTTGATATGGCACTGACCGCCAACGTCGATGGCGCTACTGAATGGGCAGAGCAGCAGTATGATAACGCCAGCTGTATGACCGAGCGTTTTGGCGCGTTAAAGGCGATGGTCAATCATCAACTGGCAAATGCTGATAAGTATCTGGCAGAATTTTATAAGCGCTTCCAAAATAATGATTTGGTCATCGATTTATGGTTCAGTGTGCAAGCGTCTGCTGATACGATCACACCTGATACTATTAAATCCTTACTTGCTCATAAAGATTTTGATTGGAATACGCCCAATCGTGTACGTTCGGTCATCAGCGCCTTTACCTCGCAGCCTACGGTGTTGTGGACACCAGAGGGTCTAGATATTTATATCGCTGTGATTAAAAAGCTGGATGACGCCAATCCGGTGTTAGCGTCACGCTTATTGCAAGTGCTGGCACGTTGGAATACTTTGGCGGAACCACGTCGTCAAATGGCGCATGAGCAGTTGCTTGAACTACAAAAGCAAGCGACTTCTAAGCATGTAATTGAAAGCTTAAACAGTGTTTTAGGCGCGGCAAATGAAGGTTCTGCAAGTGCATAAAGAGCAGTACTTTATAAGTTAAAAAGCACAAAAAAGGCCCGTCTGATATCTGTTATCAAACGGGCCTTTTAGTGAGTGGTCAATCAGTATTCATTACCACCAAGCGCTTTTAACGATTCGGCAGAACGTCTTTAACCATATCACGTAGATTGTGTAGAGCGCTAACGGTGCTTTCCCAATCTAGGCAGCCATCGGTGATAGATTTACCATATTCAAGCTGGCTCAAATCTGCCGTTAGCTTTTGATTGCCACCTTTTAAATGACTCTCAATCATCAAACCGATGATAGATTTATTACCATTTTTAATCTGCTCGGCAACGTTTTGAATGACCATTGGTTGCAGATAAGGGTCTTTACCTGAGTTGGCGTGGCTTGAGTCAATCATAATTTTACTAATGGTTTTGCCTTTTGCCAGCTCATTTTCAACTTGTGCAACAGCAGTTTCATCATAGTTTGGCTTACCGTTACCACCGCGTAGTACTACGTGTGCGTAGGGGTTACCTTTTGATTTGATGATAGAAACTTTGCCATCTGCTGATAAGCCGAGGAAGCTATGACCTTCTTTGACCGCTTGCATGGCATTAACCGCAACGGTCATGCCGCCATCGGTGCCGTTTTTAAAGCCAACTGGGCACGATAAACCTGAGCTCATTTCACGATGCGTTTGGCTTTCGGTGGTACGCGCGCCAATCGCTGACCAACTAATCAAATCCTGAATGTACTGCGGCGTATTTGGGTCTAATGCTTCGGTCGCGCACGGCAGACCTTTTTCATTTAAATCAAGCAGTAGCTTACGAGCGGTGCGCAGACCTTTTTCGATATCAAAGCTGTCGTTCATATCAGGGTCATTAATCATGCCTTTCCAGCCAACCGTGGTACGCGGCTTTTCAAAATAAACGCGCATCACAACGAAGATGCTGTCTTCAATCTCTTTGGCCAATACGGCTAAGCGATCGGCGTATTCGTGGGCGGCTTTAATATCGTGAATAGAGCAGGGGCCGATAACCACAAATAAACGCTTGTCTTTGCCATCAAGGATATCTTGGATGGTATTGCGACCTTTTAGCACCGTGTTATAGGCGTCATTTGACAAAGGTAGCTCAGACTTTAGCTCAGCGGGTGTGATTAAAGGAATGAATTTTTCAATATTCACGTCGTCAATATCTGCATTATGAGTAGCTGGTGTTGTCATGATTATATATCGTCTAGCTGATTTATAGGGATATTCATTATGCGGACAAAAGCGCTGGTTGACAAGGGCAGTCGTACAGTTAATTGACTGCTAACTGGAATGTGGCGACCAAAACTTTGTTATACCTTATCGCTGCAACCCGTCTTAACATGCTGTCATTCATAGGTGTATAAGAATGATAAGGCAATGTAAAGCATAGGGAAAATGATGCTTTATCGCTAACCTAAGTCCAAATTTGCATTAAACACAACGTTTATAGGCAGATATAAATGAGTGATACTGAATGGATTTTGTGCACTAATTTCGCTATTTTTAGCTATTTCCAGCACTGTCACGTATGATGGCAATATAAACGACTAAGTTCGAGCATTATAGAATGCTATCAAGATGCCTTTTAATGGGCATCTTATTACGGTTAAGCTATGTTATATTTTATATAATCATTTTTATGATAGACGCATTTTATCTTTTGTTTCATTTAACTGTGCTACTCAAATGGCACCAATTAAATTGTACCACTTTAATATTGAGAGCTTATCATGACAGATCCTGCTACGCCTCACCAACCTGCTGATACAACGCCAGCACCGGATGCTTATGGTGCTTTTGATAAATTGCCTGAGGTTACAAGCTCGCCACTGGTGATAGGGATTGTCGCCGGGGAAGTGTCAGGCGACAGTTTGGGTGCAGATTTTATGCAGCAGATGAATAATCTGCGTGATGATATTATTTGGGTTGGGGTTGGCGGCGCAAAGATGCAAGCGCAAGGGCTACAAAGTATTTTTCCGTTATCGCGCTTAGCTGTGATGGGTCTGGTCGAAGTGGTGTCGCAGTTACCGGATTTACTCAAAGCACGTCAAGAGCTGCTGACGGCATTTAAAGCCGCAAGCATTGATTGGTTTATTGGCATTGATGCGCCTGATTTTAACCTCAGAGTGGCCAAGAAATTAAAGCCGCAAGGGGTGTTTTGCGTGCAGTATGTCAGCCCTTCTATTTGGGCGTGGCGTGAGTCGCGTATTCATAATATTATGGCAGCGACCAATTTGGTTCTGTGCCTATTTCCATTTGAGCTACCCGTCTACGAGCGTTATAATCATCCCGCGATTTGCGTTGGTCATCCGCTACTACGAACCATTGATCAGACCTTACTTGAGACGCCCATCAATCAGCGCCGTAGCGAATTGGTCTGGCATAATGATGGCTTGCAGCAGTTTTTCATCGATCGTTTCGATGAGGTCAGTCAGCTTATTTGCGTCATGCCAGGGTCAAGACGGGGCGAGATAACGGCTATTTTGCCGCTTATGCTCGATGGTATCCAAAGGCTGCTACTGCTAGATCCTAAGCTGTGCTTTATCATTCCAACGGTGGATCAAAACCATCAATATATTGTGCAAGATGTGATCGATAAGCGCTCAGAGCAGCTGCGGGCCGCGATTGCGGTGGTCTATGATGAAAGTCAGCCAGCCTTTAGTCAGCTGGCGATGGCGGCATCAGATATGGTGATGCTGGCATCGGGTACTGCAACCTTGGAAGCCATGCTGCTTGAGCGTCCAATGGTGGTGATTTATCAATTAAATCAGCTGACTTATCAGATAGCAAAACGTTTGGTCAAAGTCCCTTATGTCGGTTTGCCTAATATTTTGGCAGATAGCGCAATCGTGCCCGAGCTTATCCAAGAGCAGGCAAGTGGCGATAATATCTGTCGTACCGTGATGCGTTTGTTGCAGCCGCGCGCGTACGCTGAACAATTAAAAGCGCTGATTGATACCAAGTATGCATTGCAACAACAAAGCAATCATGACCCTGCGCATAGCGTCATCGAACAGTGGTTTGTTCAAAACCGCGACAGTTATCAAAGTCAGGATTTTAATGGACAAGACGTTCATGTCAGTCAAGAAAATTACGACAGCCAAGACAATTATCAAGCTCAGTAATCAAGATTAATAACTAAGCTCAGTAATCAAGCGCTAATTATGTTAGGCACGCAAAAAACTCTTTAAACCGTAAAGTTAAGAAATAATAAAGTTATGAGTACTATGTCTTCTACAGAAAATAATCATATAAAAAGCCCAGCTATGCCTAAGCATACCGTTCAGACTGAAAGAGTTATTGAGCAAGTTGATATTAAAGGACAATACATACAACTGGCGGCTCCCATACAGTTATCAGGGCAAATCAATATCGCAGAACTGATTGCGCAATACTCATTAAGTTTAGAAAACTTGCAACCAACAGCCATACAAATTGGCGTGGATGAAGCAGGGCGTGGCCCGCTGCTAGGTAGCGTTACTGTCGCTGCGGCAATATTACCTGCGGCGTGGTCAGGTTTAATTGAAAATGAGCCACTAAAAAATACGCCATTGTCTATACTGACGGACTCGAAACAGCTGAGTGAAAAAAAGCGCGATATTCTTTATCCGTTGGTTCAGCAGCATGCAGTCGCGCACATCGTCGCTGATATACCGCCAGCGGTCATCGACCAAGTCAATATCTTGCAAGCGACCATGCTAGGGATGCGCTTATGTACTGAGGTTTTATTGGCGGTAGTTGCTAAACATCTGAATACGGGTGACAAAACACTGTTTGAGATATTAATTGATGGCAATCGTTGCCCGGATTTAGATTATGTAAGCATTGCTAAATATGGTATTCAAGAGCCAGCGATTGACTGTCAAGCGTGGGTAAAAGGCGATGGCCGACATACCAGTATCGCGGCGGCCAGTATTTTAGCAAAAGTCAGCCGTGATAAGACTATGTATGCGCTTGATGCCGAACATCCTGAATATGGCATCGCCAAGCATAAAGGCTATCCAACGCGCGCCCATATGGAAGCGATTGCAGCTCATGGCGTATTAGCCGCGCATAGACGTAGCTTTGCACCGGTAAGAAAAGTGCTTGAAAGTTAATATTGCCTGACCTAAAAATGATCATTAGCTAGCAGAATGAGACTGCTTAATAAAATAGCCTAAGCAAATAAATTTAAATAAGAAAATGCTTTTAGTCATAAAAAAACCCTCTGTTTATTAAGAACAGAGGGTTTTTTTATTTAAACCTTTAACAACAGAAATCTTCAAAGTCCCAAAAATACTTAGAACGATGAGTTCGGCTGCTTTAAAAACGCTTCTTCTTCGTCAGTCGTTTCACGATCCAACGTGTCGTTACGATGTGGATAGCGTCCAAATTTATCGATAATCTCTTTATGACGCTCTTCAAACTCTAAGGTTGTTGCATCATTTAATTGCTTAAACAGCGGCAGATAGCGCTCATGAATCATGGCCGATTCAGAATGCATAAATGGCATGATAATAAATTTCCGCCACTGCGCTGGCAGCGTATCAAAATATGGTTGTCCAATGGCTTCTTGTGCCAATGCTAGTGCCATGCCATCTTGGGCAAAAGCGCACGCTTGCTCACGGCATAAATTACGCGAAAACTGATCTAACACAATAATTTCTGCCAAGCGTCCTGCTAGCGCCGTGACTGAGCTATTGCTATCAGTCGCTGCATCTGCGATACGCCACGACACGCATTCACCCTGTTTTGCTGCCTGCCAAATATTATAAAATTTGTCTTTTATCTGTTTATCAAAAGCATCATTTTGCGCAAACCAGTACTGCTCATTGTCTTTATCAAACCAAAAATCCAATACCGCACGCGTATCCGCAGCAAGATGTTCTAAGCTGATGTTTTGTGGATCTAGCTGGGATAGATTGGCTGGGTTTTTAGCCGTAGAATAATCGGTCGAGAGTGCCATAAGATATTCTATTTATGATGGATTTAGTCTACTATAGCGCAATTATTTAGGTCTGTCATGATACCGACCGCAGCTATTAGGTAACCTCTTATGAATACAAATTTACCGTTACAAACCAGTCACTCATCCTTGCCTGCAACGCCCTATTATCTGCTTGATGAAGCGGCAATCGTTGCCAATATGCAGATTATCGCGCGTCTGTGCGAGCTATCTGGCGCCAAAGCCTTGCTCGCGCTCAAATGTTTTGCCACTTGGGGCGTGTTTGATGTCATGCAGCCTTATTTGCATGGTACAACCTCGTCTTCATTGAATGAAGTGCGGTTGGGCTATGAGACCTTTGGTAAAGGTAAAGGTAAAGGTAAAGGCAGTGATAATAAAAAAGAAACCCATGCTTATAGCGTTGCTTATAGCGCAGATGAAATTGACGAAGTATTAAGCTATGCCGATAAAATTATTTTTAATTCTATCTCGCAATTGAATGCATTTAAAGGTAAAGCTGCTGCTCAGAATATTCCAGTAGGGCTACGCTTAAATCCAAAAACCAGCAACTCGTCCTTTATTATTGCTGATCCAGCGCGTCCCTTTAGCCGTTTGGGTGAGCATGATAAAGATAAGATTACCGCCGTACTTGCTGATATCACTGGCGTCATGATTCATAACAACTGTGAAAACGATAGTTTTGAGGCATTTAGCGCAAGCTTAGCCGATATCGAAAACAGGTTTGGTGAGGTGCTGGCGCAGCTTGAATGGGTGAGCTTGGGCGGTGGTATTCACTTTATCGCGCCTGATTATCCACTCGAAAAACTGGCTGATAGATTAAAAGGCTTTAGCGAAAAATATGGCGTGCAAGTCTATCTTGAGCCGGGTGAAGCGAGCATTCACGGCGCTGGCTCATTAGTGACAACCGTCTTAGACACTATGCACAATGAAAAAAATCTTGCCGTCGTCGATGCCTCTATCGAAGCGCATATGCTTGATTTGCTCATTTATCGCGAATCTGCTCCCATTGTGTCCATTAATGAAGAAACAATAGATATGATGCCGGTAAATAAAGATCAAAAAGAGGGCGCTGCAGACAACACTATTATTTACGGTCGTTCTTGTTTGGCAGGCGATATTTTTGGTGAGTACGCCTTACCGAGTAATTTGAAAATTGGCGATACCATTGCGTTTGGAAATGCTGCCGGTTATACCATGGTCAAGAAAAACTGGTTTAATGGTGTGGGTATGCCTGCAATCGTTATCCGCCGTTTAGATGGGTCGATACATGTGCAGCGTGAGTTTGATTATCAAGATTATAAGGCCAGCTTGTCTTAATTTTGCTATTAAGATGACGGTGATGGTATTTGAGTAATAGAGTTAGATGTCATCTTATCGATTAATTATTGCCGAAAGGTGGGTAAAAATTGTTATAATCGCCGCGGGCAAAAGCAAGTAGCCAAATACTGCTTTGCCCGACGGGTGCGTGGGTTTTCCTCGGTCTTCCTTTTTAATTCACGCATATCATTCACTCGTTTCTGTTTTGACTCGCCACCATCGATGGTATCGACAGGGACACAAAGGAGGATTGTTCATTGAACACAAATCAAACCAACCCTAACAAAAAAGACGTGCTCATCATCGGTGCAGGCGGTGTGGCGCAAGTGGTCGCGCATAAATGTGCGATGCATAACGATGTGCTCGGCGAGATTCATATTGCCTCACGCACGCAAGATAAATGTGATGCCATCGCCCAAAGTGTCAAAGAAAAGAATAGCTTTAAGCTGCCTGCGGTATTACATACCCATCAAGTCGATGCGATGGATACGCAAGCGCTGATACAGCTGATTGAAGAGACGGGTATTCAAATCGTTATCAATGTCGGTTCGGCATTTGTCAATATGACCGTTTTAGAGGCTTGTATTGAAACGGGCGCGGCTTATATTGATACCGCCATTCATGAGGATCCGCGCAAGATTTGTGAGACGCCGCCATGGTATGACAACTATGAATGGCAGCGTAAACAGCGCTGTGCCGACAAGAACATCACGGCAATTTTGGGTGCTGGATTTGATCCTGGTGTGGTCAATGCCTATGCGCGTCTTGGCTATGACATGATGGATGCAGGCTCGGTGACGGATATCGATATTATCGATATCAACGCTGGCAGCCACGGTAAGTATTTTGCCACCAACTTTGACCCTGAGATTAATTTCCGTGAGTTCACTGGTACGGTTTATTCTTGGCAAGACAGTAAGTGGCAGTCGAATAAGATGTTTGAAGTCAAACGTACCGATGATTTGCCAGTCGTTGGCGAGCAAAACAGTTACCTAAGTGGTCATGACGAGATTCATTCTTTATCGGCTAACCTAGATGTGCCAAATATCCGCTTTTGGATGGGCTTTGGTGAGCATTATATCAATGTGTTTACTGTGCTCCAAAACCTAGGTCTATTGTCCGAGCAGCCGGTGATGACTGCTGAAGGGCAAGAAGTGATTCCGCTTAAGGTGGTCAAAGCCGTACTGCCGGATCCAAGCTCATTAGCGCCCAATTATACGGGTAAAACTTGTATCGGTGATAAGGTTAAAGGCAAGATTAATGGCGTTGATAGCGAGGTGTTTATTTATAATATCTCTGATCATAAAGACGCTTATAACGAAGTTGGTAGCCAAGGCATCTCTTATACTGCTGGCGTGCCACCTGTTGCTGCTGCAATGTTGGTGGCGACTGGCGAGTGGGATGCAGGCAAAATGGTCAACGTTGAAGAACTTGATGCCAAGCCATTTATCAACTTGCTAAATGAGATTGGTTTGCCAACGCGTATCCAAGACGCCAACGGTGATAGAACGCTTGAGTTTGATATGTAATATATCTTAAGCCATAAAAAAGCCCGTCTAATTTCTCGATAAGAGCGTTAGGTGGGCTTTTTTATGCAAGAAACTTTATAGTGAATGACAGTGCCCTTTTTCATTACTTTGGCTTTAACCTTTTTCATTACTTTAGCTTTAAATAGTTTCATACGTATGATTTTCTCTCACGATGCTTTACTACTGACGCTAAGCCTGTATCATCATTGGATAAACACATTCAGCATAATGACATTAAACTAGGGGTAGAATAGAGTGAACCTAATACGGACAGTCATATAAAAATAAGAATATAAATGAGCGACAAACCGAATGACGATGGCTTAAGGGAGGCTGACGAGTCAAATAATCCATCAGTAAATGAGCCTAGCGAAAGCTCGCGCCCGCCGTTTGAGCGCAGGCAGTTTGGCGGTACAGAACGCCAATCAAAACCGTTTGATGAAGATGTGCCAATCTCCCGCAGCGATCTGAAAAAAGGAGCACAGGAGCTGTCAGAAAACAGTGTGGCTCATATTATTTGTTAAATGCCTTAGTCGAAAATTTGGGTCAGTTCTTTGTCACACTCCCTGCTAGGATGTTTAAAACCTTTGCCTATGTACCTGGTAGTAGCGACTGGATGGGTAGCTGGACGCTGTTCTTTTTGGCGTTTTGGCTCGCATGGGGACCGTTCGTTGGGGTGTTTTTGGCGCGTATTTCGCGTGGACGCACATTACGTGAGTTTGTCATTGCCGCGATTACAGTGCCGGTATTATGTGACTTTATCATCGTTTCTTTCTTTGGTAACTCCGCCCTTTATGAGGTATTACAAGGCAATACCGCCTTTGCCGAGCTTGCGGTTCAAAGCCCAGAGCGCGGTTGGTACGCGCTACTTGAGCTGTTTCCGGGAGCGACTATTTTGATAGCGTTAGCGACGCTTTCAGGATTGCTGTTTTATATCACCAGTGCTAACTCAGGGGCGATGGTGATGTCGAACTTTTCAACCTCTATCCCTGACCCAAGCGAAGATGGCCCAAAGTGGCTACGCATTTTTTGGGCGGTGTTGACGGCAGTATTGACCATCTCTATGTTGATTGCAGGCGGCGTCATTACCATGGAATATGCCACGCTTATCTTTGCTCTTCCTGTGACGATTATTGTTTATCTGGTGATGTTCTCTTTTTCTAAAGCGTTAAAAATAGAACGGGCTGAGCGCGAAGGTACGGTGCTGCGTCGCCCATCTGTTACGCCAAGTGGCGGGCATATACCGGAGCGTTCTTGGAAGCAGCGCTTGGGACAAATGCTGGCTTATCCGAGCAAACGAGAAACGGAGCAATTTCTTGAGCGTGTCGTCCGTCCGGCGCTAAACGATGTCGCCAATGAGTTTGAGCGCCAAGGTTATAAGATTGATCGTGATAATATTCCTCATATAGCGGGCGATATTGATGTTGGTGGGCCATTATTAAAGGTATCTACTGACGCCCAAAACGACTTTTATTATCAAGTGTCTATGGTCGAGACGCCGTCACCGACCTTTAGTGGCAAGATGTCACCAGTTAGCGATGTTTATTATCGTTTAGAGGTAACGACGCAAACCGGCTCTGGCGGTTATGATTTGATGGGCTTGACCAAGCAGTAAGTGATTGATGATGTGCTTGAACAATACGAAGCGTACCTGACTTTTATTACCAGTCCGCCAGAGACAGATGTGAGCACAACCACCGCGGCAGTAGGAGTAACAGGTAAAAGTTGATTTTTTATAACGGTAAAACGATGCAGATAATAGCAGCGTCAATCCTGCTATCCGCTATCATCTGTCATGTATGTTAGGGCTGCGGCTTAAGCCTTGCTAGGATTATACTTTCTCAACGCCGCAATACGTTCATCAAGCGTTGGATGTGAGCGGAAAAGGTTGGCGATACTAAAGCCCGTAGACTGCCCTGACGATATTGCAAACGCTTTCATGCTCTCAGGCATCTGGTCTGGACGCTGCTCAGAAGGACGCAAGGCATCCAGTGCGCTAATCATTTTGTCACGGCTGGCAAGCTTTGCGCCCATCTCATCAGCACGGAATTCACGTAGGCGCGAGAACCACATGACGATAGCAGACGCCAAAAACCCCAGTAAAATATCCATCACGATACTGGTGATGAAATAACCGATACCTGGGCCATCCCCTTCATTTTTAAAGACAGTACGGTCGACGAAGCTACCAATAATACGCGCAAAGAACATGACAAAGGCGTTTACCACCCCTTGAATGAGCGCAAGGGTCACCATATCGCCGTTGGCCACATGACCAATCTCATGCGCGAGCACGGCTTCTATTTCATCGGGTGTCATGCTTTGTAGTAGCCCTGAGGAGACCGCGACCAATGCTTGGTTTTTGTTCCAACCGGTTGCAAAGGCGTTTGGCTGCGAATTATTAAAAACTCCCACTTCCGGTATGCCAATATTTACCGCCTGTGCGTGTTTGGCGACAGTATCAACCAGCCATTTTTCCGTAGCATTTCTTGGCGTTTCGATGACTACTGTGCCCGTTGATTTTTTTGCCATCCATTTTGAGATAAATAGCGAGACCATCGAACCAACCATGCCATATATACCGCACATAATGGCAAGGCTAGTATAATTTAGCCCGCCTGCGCCATGGACGCCGCCAATCCCAAAAAATCTGGATAAAATACCAAACACGATGCTAAAAACCACAATCACCGCTAAGTTGGTTAATAAGAACAATCCAATACGCATCATGACGCTAACTTCCTCATTTAAGTTCAACTACATCTTAGAAACAAGACCTTCACTAGAGTAAAGGGTAAAAATGAAACAAATGGCAATTATAACCTTCTATGGATAATAAAGCCGCTCATTCTAATATCAATCGTCACTTAAAACTTGTAGAGTAGGGACAACAGCGGCGTAAAGTGTTTAACTAATGAAGAATAAAAGGCGAAAAGCTAAATAAACACTGAATACTATAATAAGTAATTAAGCGCTCATTTATTATTTAATTCTATATAAGGTCTTATTTATAAAATTGCATTTATAAGGAGTCAAGATGAATTCTCTAGAGCTAAAAGTACCGCCAGTCGCGCAAGTTATCGTCACCGCAGCGGCCATGGCTGGCGTCTCTAAAGTCACACCTGCTTTGAAATTTTCTTTGAAAGGTTCTGCGGCATTGGCAATGGGTTTGGGTGCCATAGGAGTGGGTAGCGCCATTTTGGGTGTCACACAATTTAAAAAAGCGCAGACCACGCCCAATCCGCAAGCGCTTGAGAAGGTTTCAAGTTTGGTGACCAGCGGTGTGTATCAATATAGCCGCAACCCTATGTATGTAGGCTTGGTGCTTGTATTATTTAGCTGGGCATTGTATCTGTCGCACTTTCTTGCCTTCGTGTTATTGCCTCTATTTATACTTTATATGACCCGCTTTCAAATCCAACCAGAAGAGCGGATGTTGGCACAGAAATTTGGCAAGGCTTATCAGGTTTATAAGGCAAAAGTCAGACGTTGGGTATAAACAGCGGGATAAAAAATAGCCAAAATTAATGTTAATAAAAAAGAAGAGCATGCTATGCAACTAGAAATTAATGTCGTCGACGCTTTTACGGATACCGTTTTTAAAGGCAATTCAGCAGCCGTTATTATCACAGATAATTGGCTTTCTGATAAGTTAATGCAGTCTATTGCTTTTGAAAATAATTTATCGGAGACAGCTTTTATTGTGTGTGATGATGACGGTATTTATCATATTCGCTGGTTTTCTCCTTTGACTGAGATTGCGTTTTGCGGGCACGCAACCTTGGCGTCAGCCTTTGTGTTATTTAACAAAAGCCCTGATGTAGAAACCATTAAATTTTACGCAAAAGCGGTTGGTATATTGACCATCGTGCAAACAGACGCTGGCAAAATACAAATGGACTTTCCTAATACTAAGCCTGAAAAGGTTAAAGATATTCCTGGTAGCTTGCTGGCAGGATTGTCTGTTGCACCAGTCGAAGTTTATAAAAACACTCAAGCCTATTTTGTGATTTATAATGCTGAAGCCGATGTCTTAAACGTAGCGCGCGATAACGAGCAATTAAAACAACTTGCGCCGTTAAATGTGGTGGTCACCTGTCAGGCCACCTCCGCTGACTATAAGGATTACGATTTTATTTCACGTTATTTTTGGCCTGCCAATGGTGGCGATGAAGACCCAGTGACCGGTTCGGTTCATACGGGGCTCGCACCACTGTGGGCAGAGCGTTTGGGTAAAGATGAATTAATAGCTTATCAAGCATCAAAACGAGGCGGTATTTTAAACTGCGTCGTTGCAGGCGATAGGGTGCTAATTTCTGGTAATGCCGTGCAATATATGACAGGATTTATCACGGTTTAGGAGTGGTTGGTTTGACTGAATTAAAAACCGTTGGACTGTTTGCGCTGACTGCATTGGCAGAAATCACAGGCTGCTATTTGCCTTATTTATGGTTGCGAGAAGGTAAGTCGATTTGGCTGCTGGTTCCTGGTGCACTAAGCTTGGTCGCTTTTGTTTGGCTGCTGTCCTTACATCCCACCGCCGCTGGTCGCGTTTATGCTGCTTACGGCGGTATCTATATCTCGATGGCTATTATTTGGCTGTGGACGGTGAACGGCATCAGGCCAACCACGTGGGATATTTTGGGTTCTATCGTCGCGCTCTTAGGCATGGCAATTATTATGTTTGCACCACGTCATTAGTGAATGGATTTTGCCAATATGGCTATTAGTAAGTGACTACTTACGCAGTCATTACGATTTGCTATAATGAGCCGCACGCCGATGTGTCGTTGCGGTAAACCCTTATAATATTCATGTTTAACACAGTAAAGCTTACTGTTTTGGTCAATTATTATGCGTATTCGTAAACTGTTCAAATTTGAAAATGCGCATATCGTGCGTAATTGTAGCTCTGAGCGCTGCAAACATTCTATTCATGGTCATAGCTATCAGATTGAGCTGATTCTTGAAGCTAAGCGGTTAGACCATGGGCAAATGGTGTATGATTTTGGTCTATTAAAATCGTCTATTAAAGACATTATCGACAGCTTTGATCATGCGATTTGCTTTTGGAATAAAGACGACTCTGAATATATCGCCGCCTGTAAAAAATTCAGCGCGCGTTGGATCAGTTTGCCGGTATCGCCGTCAGCAGAGCAATTCTCACGCGTCATCTTCTTTTGGGCACAAGAAATTCTCAAACAAACCCAAATGCAAAACGGTGAATCTGATGTCAGCGTTTACTCGGTGATTGCCCACGAAACCGCAACCGGTTACGCACAGTGCTTTGCGGACGATGTGGCAAACACGCAAATGGGTGAGCTTCATCTAGAAGACTTTGAATTTAGTGAGCAAGTGAAGGCAGAATGGCATGACCCCGAGCTATATGCCAAATTGATTCGCGGTGAAAGCTTTATCAATCCAGCCGTGACTATGCAAGTACAGCCGCAAGTAAGGGAAGGTAAGTTTGATGCCTAATAATATAAAACAAGACCAACATGTGAAAACCTTGACGCTGCATTCTGAAGCAGATACCCAGCGCTTGGCGGTGCAATTGGCAGCGTTGCCCTTATCGGGTAGTGTTTGGCTGTCGGGTGATCTAGGCGCTGGTAAAACCACCTTGACGCGTTATTGGTTGCAGGCGCTAGGCCATACAGGTGCGGTCAAAAGCCCAACTTATACCTTGGTCGAGCCTTATAGTATTGAGCAAAAAGATGGTTCAATTAAACCTGTTTATCATGCAGATTTATACCGTCTGCAAGACCCAGAAGAGCTATCCTTTATTGGTTTCGATGAATATTTGGATGAAGCAAATGCCTTAGTTATTATTGAATGGGCCAGCCGTGCGGACAGCTATTTACCACCGCCGAGTTTGTTTATTGATATGACGCAAGCCGATCGCGATGATAATGATAAAGAAGCGCGTCAGGTTGAGCTGAGACTATCGAAGGCGGGTCAAGCGCAAGGCTTAGATTTGTCTTCTCTTAACCTTTAGGTTAAACCGCATCACAGCCTCTGAGGTTTTATAAAAGTATGACGCTCACTAATGCCAGATAATCCCTCCAATAGCCGCATCAAAAAACTATCGCCGCTGCTTATCAATCAATTGGCAGCGGGCGAGGTGGTGACGCGTCCTGCCGCTGTGGTCAAAGAGCTGCTTGAAAACGCGATAGACGCTGGCGCGAGCAATATTGAGATACGTATTACCCAAGGCGGCATGGGTATGATTGAAGTGCTGGATAACGGCACGGGTATTCATCCTGATGATATGGTCATGGCCATTACTCGCCATGCAACCAGTAAAGTGGCCGATGTGGCTAATTTGCATGGTATTACCACACTGGGATTTCGCGGTGAAGCGTTAGCAGCGACTGCGGCAGTTTCTCGTTTGACTTTAACCAGTAGTCATGACGACAGTGGGATTGGTCGCCAGTTGCAAGTTGCCGGTGTATTGGACGAGGTGCCAAAATTGCTGCCAGTCGTGCATCAACGCGGCACGACCATTACCGTCAAGGATTTATACTTTAATGTGCCCGCACGCCGCGGCAACTTAAAATCTATTGCGACCGAGTTCGGTCATATCGAAACCATTGTCCGCGAAGTGGCTTTGGCGCGTGCAGATGTGGCGCTAACCTTGTTTCATGACAATAAAAAGCGGTTATCGCTGTCTTCAAGAGCAATGTCTGCAAATGATAACGAGAATACCAATAGCAGCAACAATAACGCTCATCGTCTGCCTTTATCACGTCTTGAGCAAGCGACTGGTTTACCATTAACGGACAACGCTTTAGAAATATCCATCGACCTTACCAGTTTGATGCAGCTGCCTAAAGACTATGTGAATAGTAATTTTGCTGGTCAAGCGAACATCAACGGTTGGTTATGGCTTAGCAATGACTCTCAAAGTACTTTTCCAAAATTAATTTATGTGAATGGACGGTTGGTAAAAGAAGCGTTGATTAGCAATCAGCTGCGTCAACTTGCCCAAAGTGCGCAGTTATCAGGTATTGGCTACGCGCTTTATTTTGATCTGCCAACTGATTGGCTCAATATCAATGTCCATCCGTCCAAACAGCGTATCAAAATCAGCCCGCTAAATAACATCATGGCGCATCTTAGTCATGCGATTCAAGCAAAGCTTAAAACGGTTGCTACCAAACAGAACATCAATTCCGCTGATGAAAGTAGTCAGGTATTAGATAATCATCTATCTATCAATAACGCCTTTGCTACTGTAAGGCAACAGACGTCATCAGCCATTTATTCAGCGAAAAGTCAGCAAGTACAAGCGCCCAAACAGCCATATCAGTTGTCAGAAAATACCGATAATGCTCAATCAGAACAGGCAACTTTTACTGAAAATATAAATCCAGGCAGCACATTAATAAGTACGGCCAATACGTCACAAAATCTATCGGTAAAAAATGCTCCTTTACCATATTGTTTGGAGGTTATTTTAAATACGGGTCATGATTTAGATGCAATTAAAAGTGTCAGTGAGAAAACGCTACCATGGTTGCTGTTTTATAGTTGCAGCCAATTTTTTCTGATTGGCGCTGAAATATGGCAGGCGCAATTAAGCTTATTGTTTGAGACGGATATATTTAGAGAGCAGGTTTCATTTAATGATGCGAATGCTGTCAATCAGCAGCTTACTGACTTAGCCACAAAAATGTCTACAGAAGATTTATGGGCATTTAACGCAGATATCGAAGACTTACTTGCTAAACATGCTTTTAAGTCTATAAATAACCAGCGTTTAATCGCATTGATGCTATCAGCTACAGCCATTTAGATGTCCATTGATTAGAGTGAGGACACGTTTTAGTAGTCTTATAAAAAATAAAGGTAATCCTATGCAAATCTCGTCTGCTAGCTCATCTTATCGCCTCAATCCCAATTTGGCGGATAATAGCGTGGTGTGTTTGATGGCACCGACTGCGAGTGGCAAGACAGCTCTAGCGTATGAGCTATACGATACTGGGCGTTATGAGCTGATTTCGGTCGATTCAGCATTGATATATCGTGATATGAATATCGGTACAGCCAAACCAACCGCTGCGGAGTTGGCACGCTATCCGCATCATTTGGTTGATATCATTGACCCGATGCAAAGCTATAGCGTCGCTGAATTCGTTAATGATGTTGCTCGTTTAATTGATAGCTGTCATGAGAGGGGCAAAATACCTTTGCTCGTTGGCGGTACTATGATGTATTACATGGCGCTTATTGATGGGTTATCGCCCGTGCCTGACAGTGATGATGACGTGCGCGCGCGTGTGGAGCAGTGGCGGCAAGACGAAGGTATTGGTGCACTATATGATTATCTAGGGAAAATAGATCCGATAAGCCACGAGCGTCTTAATGCGACCGATACTCAGCGTATCACGCGCGCGGTTGAAGTTTATCTGCAAACCAATATACCCATCAGTGACTGGCAGCAAAAGCCCAAACATGCCTTGGCGCATAATCCCAATCAGCAATGGCATGCGCTGGCGGTGATGCCAGAACGTTCATGGCTACATCAGCGTATCGAGCAACGTTTGGATATAATGTGGCATGATGGGCTAGTGGCGGAAGTGATCGGATTGCTTGAGCAGTACCCTTTGACACCAAACTTACCCTCTATGCGCTGCGTCGGTTATCGGCAAGTATTAGAATACCTAGTCCATATTAAGCATCCAATATTTAAACAGCCGCACTTGGATAAAGCGCAATTTTATGACGCCTTTTTAGAAGTAGAAGCGGCGAGTGCAAGTAAACGACCACAAGACACCACTACTCAAGCGCTCGATCAGCCATTGACGCTCAGCGCTCAAACCGAGGCACTTGCTTGTCAGAAAATGCAAAATAAGGCATTATATGCGACCAGACAGCTGGCGAAGCGTCAATATACTTGGCTGCGCAAACTTACTCAGTTGCCCAATTTGCCTGATAATGCGTCAAATACTGCAACAAAGCTAAATGAAAACGATGACAAGCTTATGCGCGGTGATATCAAAATAAAAACGTTTGCTACTATGACCCAAGTAAGAGAGTATTTATACTAAAACCAAATCATATAAAGCGCATTAATTAGCCCCGTAAAAAATAATGACAATTAGTTTCAAAATAAAGGTTGGATAACTGCTATAATTTAAATCATAGTAAAATAGTGTGAATTATATCGGTATCATTGCTTTTTGAACGGTCGTTAATTAACTTTTGTTGGTAGGAAGTCTTAAAAAATAAGCGGTTACTTAATTATTTACAATAATAACGTATTCACGGTAAAGTGAAATTATTTAACAAGAATTAGTGCTTATTTAGATACGTTTTATAAATAAAACTTATTATTGTATCTGCCCTTAGCCATTATAATTAAAGCAATACTTATAATAATTGGCACTAAAAATAATTATATAATATTTAGGAGAGATGTCATGTCAAAAGGACAAACTTTACAAGACCCGTTTTTGAACTCGTTGCGCAAAGATCGCATTCCGGTTTCTATTTTTTTAGTTAATGGTATTAAGCTGCAAGGTCAAATTGAATCATTTGATCAATACGTGGTGCTGTTAAAAAACACAGTGAGTCAAATGGTTTATAAGCATGCCATTTCAACAGTCGTGCCCGCCCGTAATCCTAGAAGCAGCACGACGACTGGTACGGGTGCGCAAACCTCAACGGGTGCACCTACTGGTTACCAAGGTGGTATGAGTAGTGGTTTTGAGCGTGGTAGTAACCTTGCTGGTGGTGGCGGTTTTGAAGAGCGCGGCTTTGCCAATCGTAGTGGTTTTAATCGTGGCGGTTTTGGTCAAGGCCAAGATCGTGGTTTTGAGCGAGGCAGCTTTGGACAAAGTCAAGAGCGCGGCTTTGAGCGCGGCGGCTTTGGTCAAGATCGTGGCTTCGACAATTCTTCAGACAATGCTATGTTTGAAAACAAATCAAACGATGATATAGACGATAGCAATCAATAAATAACGCTATCTGATGTCTATTTGATTGAAAGTATGTTATTAAAATGTTGTATAGCTGATTAAGACCTACTATTAATTATAGTGGGTTTTTTTTGTATAAATAGACGTATAATCATGGCTGCGCAAGCGACTATTTACACTGCTTAGTAAGTAGGCAATGATGAAAGCGACGTCTTGCCCTATATTATTAATATCAGCCATAGTATAGTAAAATGTTTCATTGATTCACCGAAAATATAGAGCTAACGTATGAGTAATTCGCACCGCCACCTGACCCATCAACAATTTATTAGCACTGCTATCGAAGCAATTCATACGGAGATAGCAGCGCTAGAATTGTTAACGGAACAAATCGATGATAGATTTGCTCAAGCCTGCGATATTATCCTAGCCTGCAAAGGGCGTGTGGTGGTGACGGGCATGGGCAAATCGGGTCTGATTGGTCGTAAGATAGCCGCGACTTTTGCTTCTACGGGCACGCCAGCGTTTTTTATGCATCCTGGGGAAGCGGGGCATGGCGATTTGGGGATGTTGGTGCAGGGCGATGTCCTACTGGCTATCTCAAACTCGGGCGAGTCAGATGAAATTAGAATGCTGCTGCCCGTGGTTAAGCGTCTAAATATTCCCCTGATTAGTATTAGTCGAGACAAACGCGGTATGCTACCACGAGCGGCGGATATCATTTTGACGCTTGGTAAATCACAAGAAGCTTGCCCGCTCAACCTTGCCCCGACTTCTAGTACCACAGCGACCTTGGCATTGGGCGATGCGTTGGCTGTGGCTTTGGTACATGCACGTAATTTTACTTCAGAAGACTTTGCCTTATCGCATCCTGCAGGCGCCTTAGGACGCCAGTTGCTGACGCGGGTCGAAGATTTAATGCATACCAATTCAGAAAATTTACCGCTTATTAATCAACAAGCACCGCTACAAGACGCTTTATTGACCATGTCTTCTGGGCGTCTAGGTATGACAGTAGTGACTGATGACGAACAAAAAGTCGTCGGCGTATTTACCGATGGTGATTTGCGCCGCGGCTTAGAAAAAGGCATTGATTTGCAAACCACGATGCGTGAGCTGATGGTCAGTAATCCACGCCGCGTCAGTAAGGATATGCGCGCGTCCGATGCTTTAAGTGTGATGAATGAAAATGGTATTAGCCAGCTGCTGATCATCGATGAGGAACAGCGTTTGGAGGCCATTATTACGGTACATGACTTATTACAAGCCGGTGTTAAGTAGCCCTATTTTAATAAACAATGTATTAATAATTGGCGCAATTAAGAAGTAACATATTAAAAAAGCCTTAATAAAAGAGTGTTTAATAAGAATACGTCTCATAATAAAATTATTAATAAGAGAAAATTGATGCAAGACTTAATAAAAAAAGCCGGACAAGTAAAGTTATTGGTCATGGATGTTGATGGTATCTTGTCAAACGGTCAAATTATTTATGATGCCAACGGTACTGAAACCAAAGCCTTTTCGGTACAGGACGGTGTCGGTGTCAAATCGTTGGCGCGCTATGGTATTTTGACCGCTATTATTACTGGTCGTAGCAGTCCTATGGTGGACAAGCGTGCTGCTGAAATGGGTGTCAATTATATCGTCCAAGGTCGTGATGATAAGCTGATTGCGTTGAATGAGCTATTAGCGACGCTTAATGCTGAGCTTAATATCACCGCTGCTGATTGTGCTTATATGGGCGATGACTTACCAGATATTAAAGCGATGCAAACGGTAGGCTTTGCGGCCACTGTCCCAAATGCCCATCAAGAGGTGATAAAGCGCAGTGATATGGTGACCACCCGCACAGGTGGTACCGGCGCAGTACGGGAAATATGTGATCTTATTTTAAAAGGTCATGGTCACTATCAAGATTTTATCGCGCACTATACGCTTGATGCAGCGAAACCTGAGGATAACTTATCGTGAATACTCGTGTTTTAATCGTTCTGGCATTAATTATTGCTGTAATTGCTGGCTGGTTCTTCAAACAGCAAGGGGAGATCACGCCGCCCGTTAGTATGGAACCGACGGATGTGGATTATGAAGCCACTGACATTAAGGCGGTACAGACCAATGAAAAAGGTGAGACCGAGTACGAACTAAGTGCAGAATCCTTGACCCATAATCCTGTGACCAATAAAGATGAGATGAAAGGTATCACCATGAATTGGGAGCCATCAGACGAGCAGCGTTACCGCGTTGAAGCGGGCAGCGCTGCCATCAGTCAACAGACAGGTGAGATGAGCTTATCAGGTGGTTTTACTTTAGTTAGCGAAGGCAAAGCGGGCGAGTCTGATATTGAGCCGATTAAAGTCATGGGCACTACCTTAAAAGGCAATACCAAAACAGGTCAAGTCTATAGTGATGCGCCAGTAAAAGTCGAACAAGGGATGAACCGCTTCGAGGCGTCAAGCATGAAAGCCAACCTTGAAACTGGGGACTATGAATTTGGTCAAGTCGCGGTTGCATTTACGCCCGCGAAACGCCAAGATAAAGCTTTATTTTAACAGCAGCACCTAGCAGGAAGTTTGCAAACGCCACTACCCATAATGATACGAGTAACTTTTATGAAATCTACTTTTTTGCCTACTTTACGCTTGCTATCGACACGCTCTATCCAAGTAACACACGGTTTACGAACGCTACCGATGCTAATGTTGTTAGCATTGCCGTTATACAGCCATGCCTTGCCATCAGATGCCAATCAGCCTATTAAGCTGTTGGCGGATAAGGCTACTTATAGTGAACGTACAGGTATCACCAGCTATTCAGGCACTGTCGTGATTACGCAGGGTACGTTCAAAATGACCGCCGATGATATTACGGTCAACCTCTCGCAAGGCCGTAGTATCAACTCGGCAGTCGCCACCGGCCGTCCAGCCACTATGCAGCAGGTAGTGACGCAAGAAAAGGGCTTGGCAAAAGGGCAGGCCAATAAGATTGATTATAATGCGGTCACGGGTATCGTGACGCTCACGGGTAATGCAAAATTGGTACAAAATGGCGCCAGTTTTGCCGGTAATGTCATTCGTTATAGCTTAAAAGCTGGCGATGTAGAAGCAACTGCTGGTGGCAGTCAGCGCGTAGAATTGGTCTTCCCGCCTAATAGCGGTAGTAACCGAAGCAGCATACGCTAAGCACAGTATTTTTAATATAAAAGTAAGCGATAGTAATACTAAAAACTTTGCAACTTTAACAGTAATTGACAGGTAAGTGATGAGCGATATTAAAAACAATGTTGTTAAGACTAATGAAATTCATAGCAACGAGCTTAATAATGGTTCTGTAGCGGCAACCAATAGCTCCGAGCCTGTCGCCCGTTTAACAATGCAAAATTTGGGCAAACGCTACGGCAAACGCTGGGTGGTAAAGGATGTATCATTTTCTGTTGAGCAAGGGCAAGTTGTTGGATTATTAGGACCAAATGGCGCGGGCAAAACTACTAGCTTTTATATGGTGGTCGGACTGGTCAATATGGATAAGGGCCGCGTTACCTTAGGAAAAATGGATTTATCAAAATATGCCATGCATGAGCGCGCGCGTGCTGGTATTGGCTATTTGCCGCAAGAAGCTTCTATTTTTCGTAAATTATCCATTGAAGATAATATCTTAGCCATTCTGCAAACTCGTAAAGAGTTAAGTGCCGCTGAGCAGCGTCAAGAGCTTGAAAAGTTGATCGGCGAGTTCCATTTAGAACATGTACGCAAATCATTGGGTATGAGTATCTCAGGCGGTGAGCGCCGCCGCTGCGAGATTGCGCGTGCTTTGGCGGCCAATCCAAAATTTATCCTATTAGATGAGCCGTTTGCTGGTGTTGACCCTATCTCTGTTAGTGATATTAAAGATGTTATTTTAACCCTAAAAAATCGCGGTATTGGTGTACTCATCACCGACCATAACGTGCGCGATACCCTCGCCATTTGCGAAAAAGCCTATATCGTTTCAGAAGGCGCCATCATTGCGGAAGGGACGTCATGTGAAGTGTTAGAGAATGATTTGGTAAAATCTGTCTATCTTGGTAAAGACTTTCGCGTATAAGCACTTCGCTATTTAGTAGAGGTGAGCCTGTATAAAGCCTTGTTTGAATCATTAGCCAAATATCTTATCATTGTAGGGTGTAACGAATATTTGTCTATTTTCTCTTAACGTCCATGCCCCCTATAAATTGCTATCTACCTCTCATAATCTAATGCCTGGTTATTAAAAAAGGCGCGTTCATTTTTTCTCTTAGTCTTACACTTAAGCTCGTATAGAGCATTCTAGAATTCTATTTATTATTCGCGATTTATTACTTTCTATTGACCAGTTCAATAAGGTTCATACGTTATGGCAAAAAATAAAAGCAGTTATGTCTGTCAACAGTGCGGGGCGCATTTTGGCAAATGGGCGGGGCAGTGTACAGACTGCGGTGAATGGAACAGTTTGGTAGAAGCACCAAATGTCAGTATGCCGCACCATAATAAGAGTAGCGCAAAAGCGAATGCTAGCCGAGCGGTTTCTCGTAGTGCGGGTGCACCTGCTGGCAATTATTCGGGTACGCACAGTGCGGTCATGCCACTCAATGCGGTAAGCGTGACACTAGATACACGCTTGCCCACTGGCATTAGTGAGTTTGATCGAGTGTTGGGCGGCGGACTGGTGGCCGGTTCGGTCGTTTTGATCGGCGGTGACCCAGGAATCGGTAAATCTACGATTTTGCTGCAAACTGCGACCAATATGGCAAAGGCTGATTCATTGGCAGGTAGCGCGCTGTATGTGACGGGTGAAGAGTCGCTCGCCCAAGTAGCGATGCGCGCCAAGCGTTTAGATTTGCCAGCGGATAGATTACGTGTGCTCGCGGAGACCAATGTTGAAACCATTTGTGCGGCTTTAACCCAAGAGCAGCCGGCGATTGCTATTATTGACTCGATTCAGACTATTTATACCGATGCCATTAATTCTGCTCCAGGCGGCGTTAGTCAAATTCGTGAGTCGGCAGCTATTTTGACCCGTTATGCGAAGCAAACTGGCACGGCACTATTTTTAGTCGGGCATGTGACCAAAGAAGGAACGCTGGCAGGGCCACGTGTCCTCGAACACATGGTTGATACGGTTTTATATTTTGAAGGTCAGTCCGATTCACGCTTTCGTATGATTCGCGCGGTAAAAAACCGTTTTGGTGCGGTTAATGAGCTGGGCATTTTTGGCATGACCGATATGGGACTCAAAGAAGTCGCCAATCCCTCAGCGATATTCTTAAGCCGTTATGATAAGCCCGTAGCGGGTTCTGTGGTGATGGTAAGCCGTGAAGGTACTAGACCCCTGCTGGTTGAAGTGCAAGCCTTGGTTGATGACTCACAAGGTTCACCAAGACGTATGGCTTTAGGGCTCGATTTTCAGCGCCTATCAATGCTGCTTGCGGTCATGCATCGTCACGGCGGTATCCATACCAGTGGACAAGATGTGTATGTAAACGTCGTTGGCGGCGTTAAGGTGATTGAAACCGGGTCTGATTTGGCCGTACTATTGGCTTGTGCTTCTAGTATCAAAGAAAAGCCTTTACCCTCATCACTTGCCGTTTTTGGTGAAGTCGGCTTATCAGGAGAGATTCGACCGGTTCCTAACGGACAAGAGCGCCTAAAGGAGGCGATGAAACACGGCTTTAAACACGCAATTATTCCTAAAGCCAATGCGCCTGCCAAAGATGCGCCGCAGTTTAAGGGTATCAATGTCATCGCGGTTGAGCGTCTCGATGATGCGATTGAAAGCGCATTTGAGTTATAGTTTTAAAAGCTATACCATGTTAACTATTTAGCGTCAAACGTTAAAAACGAAAAAGCGCCTAACTTTAAATGAGTTAGGCGCTTTTTTTACAACTAACGTTAAGCAGTTTTTTCGATAAAAAACCGTTAAAGGTTTAAACCGCGAATGGTCTAAAACGTTAATGGTTTAAGAAGAGGGGCCTGAAACACGCTCAATAGAGACGTTACCCACACCTTTATTGGTAATACCAAGTTGCTTGGCAGCACCGTAAGATAAATCCAACACACGGTTACCATGGAATGGACCACGATCGTTTACTTTAACGACGACGCTTTTGCCATTAGTTTTATTGGTAACTTTAACGTAGCAGTTCAAGGGTAACGAGCGGTGAGCAGCGGTTAAACCATTCATGTCAAAGGTTTCGCCACTGGCAGTTTTGCGGCCATGAAACTGACGACCGTACCAAGAAGCCAAACCAGTTTGTTTAAATTTGCTTACAGAATTAGAAGCGACTGCCGTTAAGCGCTCTAAAACATCTTCATCATTGGATACTTGGGCAGTGTCGCTGGCGAGCAATGGGCTGCTAAGCGCTAATGAAGTAGGCTGACGAGCAGACTTAACTAAGCTTGATGCGCCGTCATGTTGACGACTAAGTTCACCGAGCACACGGTCAATACGGGAGGCGTTATCTTGCGAAATCGTTGCAAGGGAGGTTTTTGATTCTACAGCATTTGCATTAGTAGCGATTGCAGAGCCAGCAAATAAAACGGCTGACATTGTAAGTAAACCAGATAAACGCTTATTCATAAATACCTCTATAGCGTATACATTAGAACCTAACTCTAAAACCTCTTAGAGGGAGCGAGACAATATTAGACCACTCTAACAGTGCCGCAAACTCGAAAGCCGCTCTATCATCTATCTGTTTTATCACGATGATAGTAAATATGGGCTTTTATAAGCTCTAACATATGGTAATTTTCATTTATATCATCATAAGTGGCTCGGGAATTATCGTTATATACGACTCGCAAAACCCACTTATGACACGCTCAAATGATAGTTAACAATAGTAATCAAACAACCAAAGTAAGGTTGCACCAATCGATAAAGGACTTTTTTGCATTGCTAAGTTAATAAAGGGTTTAAAGTATGTTGCGTATTACTTTGTTATTAAACCGTTAATTAAGTACTGACTTTGCAAGCCCAAAATCTACAATTTGCTAACTATACGGACGAGCTACAACTGCAATATAATTAAATGATATCTTTCTTAGTAGCTATGTACGCGTTGTGTATCAAACTACAATAAAAGGAGGGTAACGCAATTATTTGTAAAAAACAAGGAATAAAACCTAACAGTACTAATCGGTCACTAATAGGGCTTCATCTGGGTTTTGCCAAAACATAAGAAGAATAATAGCTATAAATAACAACAACTTATGGGTTATTTATAAAGCAAGAAAGTTAAGGTTTTAATAGTAATTTATGGAGAATTAATGACAAATAAGAAAGGCTTAAAAAAGTAGATATTCATTTAATTTGAGTAATTTCGCTATTACATTAGATTACTTAGCCAAGCACATTTTGCTTCAGTTTCTAGGCAAATTTGTTAACGTACCATTTTAACCCTGTCTATATAAGGGAGTTATATAGACATTTAAACCCAAGTTTATCGTGATTATCGAATGTAATATTGGTTATTAAAGATGAACTTTACAGGTGAATAGATTGTAAATAATACCTGCTATGGCTTAGCTGGATTTGTGAGTATGAATTGACATTAGTAGGCCAAAACCTGCCATTAACGTCACGATAGCAGTACCGCCATAACTGATAAAAGGTAAAGGTACCCCAACAACGGGTAAGATGCCGCCAACCATGCCGACATTGACAAAAATATATACGAAAAAAGACATCGCAAGTGCACCTGCCAGCAATCGACTATAAACATCAGGGTGCGAAAATGCGATATATAAAGCACGCATAAGCAGGCAAGCATATATAAACATCAACAATATCACGCCAAGCAGACCGAACTCTTCGGAAAAGGCAGCAATAATAAAGTCAGTATGACCTTCTGGTAAAAAATGTAGATGCGACTGCGTGCCTTCTAAATAGCCTTTACCGGTCAAACCGCCCGCGCCAATGGCGGTTTTGGACTGAATGATATTCCATCCAGCACCTTGGACGTCAGCTTCAGGATTGAATAGCGTTAAAACGCGCGTACGTTGGTAGTCGTGTAATAAAAAGTTCCAAGCAAATGCCACCAATGGCACGGCTAATGCTGCCGCACTAGCAATCAAGCGCCATGATAGACCCGCTAAAAACAATACAAAAATGCCACTGGCTGCGACCAGCAAGGAAGTACCAAGGTCAGGCTCTTTGGCGATTAATAATACCGGCACGACAATTAACGCTAAGGTGATGGCAATACTTGATAATGAAGGCGGTAAGTCACGTTTGGATAAAAACCACGCACACATCATTGGCATACCAAGCTTCATAAACTCTGAAGGTTGAACGCTACCAAAACCAGGTAAGTTAATCCAGCGCTGCGCACCCATACGCACCTCGCCAATGATATCGACCAACACCAACAATATCAGCCCCAATACATAAAATATGGGCGTAAAGGTACGATAAAGGCTAGGCGGTATCTGCGCCATAGTAAACATCACCGTAAATGCCACGCCATAACTAATGACTTGGCGGATGACCATATCAGTGTCTTGGCTTGCTGCGCTATATAAAATCGTCAAGCCAATGCAACAAACGGTCAATAGCAATAAGGTCAGCCACGGATCAATATGGATACGTTGCCAAAGCGTCGGCGCACGACCTCGACCAAAGTGATGGCTTTGACGAGAAAAACGGTACTGGAGGTTAGAAGGCATAGGTGATATGTGACTGATAATTGGCGTGAAAGAAAAGTCTGCTTTGACAAACGATAAGTAAGCAATCAGCGAGGGCAAAATATTTATCGGGCAGCTTAATTAAGAATTTGGTAGCAAAACCCTAATTTATCCGTAATAAAGTAACGACAATATGAACATTATAAGGATAAGTGTTAATAACGAATCAGTGACCATCAATTCGCTGCGATAGTTTAGCTTGCTTGCTTAAAATTTGATAGTATCGATAAAACGTTTTTAGCGGTAGTTTCTGGTAATGATAAAGACAAAAAAATTTATTTATAGGCACATTTATAAGCCTATTATCGTCCTAGGTATTTGTGCCAGCAGTATTTCTGTGCACGCCGCTATTATAAGTGATAATAGTGAGCGCCGCATCCAAATCCGTCATGGCAGTGGTACGACCAATAATAGTGGCAATGCTTATATCACGCCCGCTAGCAGTTATGGCAGTCAAAGCAATAGTTATAGCGGCGGCGCAACCATCTTGAGTGAAGGCGCTCGTCGGTCAAATGGTATTAGCGGCGACAGTATGCAAGGGCTGATTCAACAAAAACAGCGCGAGTTTAACTTCGATAGCGCAGTATCGATAGAAGAAAACAAACGCGTCATTACCAATAGAGGGACGCCACGTTATAGCAGCGGTAATAATAACTTTGGAAATAGTAATTATAACGATTTTACCAGTATGGATTTTAATGTATGGTTAAATAGTAATAGTTACCGCGCAAGCCAAGTGGCCAATTATCAACAATATTTAAGCTCACGCGTCGGCGCAAGAAATGTACCGCCCTTGTCTCAGCTGTTGACGACCGCTCGTAGTTGGGATAAATGTGGTTATGAGCCTTATCAGCTACCACCGCAGGAGTTATGGGCAAATATTGTACCGACCTTGCAGCTTTATAGTCAGCTAAAACGCCAAGGTATTTTACCTGCCAGTACCGAGATACGTTCAGTATATCGCAGTCCGGGGTTAAATAATTGCGCGGGCGGGGCGAGTGCGAGTAAGCACATGACCGCAGGCGCGATGGATATCTGGGTGCCTGAATATGAAGGCAATTTATGGCAGCTAAGTCGCATGCAAGATAGTCTCTGCGAGTTTTGGCAATATCAAGGGCAGTCGCATAACTTTGGTTTAGGACTGTATTCTACCGGTGCTATTCATCTTGATACCGATGGTTATCGCAAATGGGGCTTTAATCATGCCAGTAGCAGCTCCGCTTGCCGCTATTAAAAGCAGACTCTTCAATTTAAAAAGCTCAGCCAGTGATTACTGATTGAGCTTTTTTATTGAGCTATTTTTTAAGCGTCTGTAAAAATAATATTGGCTCTACGACTTTTTCTTAGCTTTCTTCTCATCCCATGGATTGACCTCACCAACAGTCACGATCAAAAAGTTATCAGGCTTTAGAGTGTCGCGCAGGGTTTGGTTGACTTCTGAGAGTTTAACCTGTTCGATGCGATTGACATAATTGGTCAGATAGCTGTTAGGTAGCTGATAAAAATTCATCATACCAATTAAGCTGTTGATTCCAGCATTACTGGCAAATCCCATCGGAAAGCTGTTTTTTAAATTATCCGTGGTCAATTTCATCTCATCGCTGGTAATACCTTTATCTAATGTCTCATTAATCACGGCTAAGCTAGCATCAATTGCTGCGCGTGCTTTGTCATTACGGGTTGAAAATCCAATTTGATAAGGACCGCGCGCCAACATCGGGTTCATAGAACCTGATATGCCATAAGTATAGCCGAGGTTTTGCCTGACTTCGGTCATCAGACGCGCGTTAAAATCGCCCCCTGCTAGCACTTCATTACCGACGGCAAAGTTGGTTTGCTTTTGCTGCGCTTGCGGGTCGGTGGCACGCTTTTCGCCCAGTTGTCCCATCAATACCGTAGTTTGGGTGCTAGGAAACGGAATATGAATATGTTGAGGCTGGGTTAGTGGCTTTGGTTCGGGCAGGGCCGCCGCCGCTTGACCCGCTGGCAAGTCTGCCGTTATTTCTTCCGCCAAATTTTTCGCTTGTGCCAAAGTCAAATTACCCGTCATGGCAAGCGACGCATTGGCAGCGACTAGATAGCGATTTTTAAAATCAATTAGCTGTTGTCTATCAATATTAGGAACGCTTTCAAGCGTGCCAACCGATGGATGCGCATAAGGGTGGTCGTCATACAATGCCTTACTAAAGGCGATACTGGCAAGACTGCCAGGGTCTTGCTTTTGCTGTTGTAAACCGACCAATAAGCGTGCTTTATTACGGGCTAAGATTTGCTCATCAAAGCTCGGTTCAGTAAGCATTTGCGTCATTAAATCAACCGCAGGCAGCAAATGCTTGTCATCAGATAAGCTGCGCAACGAAACAATAAACATGTCTTTATAGGCGCTACTACCTAAGCTGATACCCAAGGTTTCGACCGCCCGCGTGAACGCGTTTTCATCTAAGCGTTTGGAGCCTTGTTCAAGCATCGTCGCGGTCATATTGGCGATACCAAAGCCTGATTCACTGATACTACCATCACGCGCGCTACCGGCATTAAAGCGCAAATCAATATCGACAATGGGTAAGGTGGTGGTCGGCACGAAAAGCACAGGAATACCGGCTTTGGTCTTGAAGGCCTGTATGTCTGGAACCGTGACTTCTAAAGGTTTGGCATTTTCAAGACTACTCAGCTTAGACAGAGCGGCAATTGGCGCACTGGTATCGACTGCAGCAGCTGGCGTACGAGCATCTTCGCCACCTACCATATCTGCCTGCGCTACAGTGGTCAAGCTCATTATGCCAAAGAAGGCGCAAGCACTTACATAAGGCAGCTGCTTAAAATGTGATGATAATTTATTTTTTTTGAGAAAAGGTGTTTGCGTCATGTCTTTCTTCTTATTCATAAGGTCATCAGTATTGGGTTTTTGCTAAGGTAATTGGATAGCACATTGATGTTATTTAGCTTTACTTGCCGCTTCTTTAGTAGCGGTATTAGTAGCATCGTTTTTACTAACGGTATCTTTGCTCATCTTATTTTGGCTAAAGTTATCTTTAGCAGCAGTCTCTTTAGGCGGGATGATATGCATGACCGTTAAATTATCTTTAACCAAATACTTTTTACTTGCCGCTTGGATATCCGCAATGGTTACGCTATCAAGCTTGGTTGGCAATTTAGCCAGTAGCCTGTCATCAAGACCGATAGATTGCAGCGAGCCAATCATACGCGCCTGACCTTCCATACTATCCTGAGCATATACCAAACCAGTGACAGTATTGGTTTTGGCGCGCTCGATTTCATCGGCAGCAATTGGGTCGGTTGATAGCTTATTAATCTCATTGATAATGGCTTGTTGTGCCTGCGCTAAACTGACGCCTTCGCGCGGGGTTGCTTGTATCAAAAACAGCCCATCGCCGCGATCGAGCAAATCGTAAGAGGTACCAACTGTGGTCAGCAGTCCTTGCTCGCGTACCAGCCTGCTCTCTAGCCGCGCGGATAGACCACCATCTAATACATCTTGCGCAAGCGACAGCGCATAGGCTTGCTTCTCATTGTTAGCGCCCGCTGTTACCAGACTGGGCACGTTATAACCCATCAGCAAAACAGGCACTTGTACCGCTTGCTCGGATTCTACTTGCTGATAACCGCGGAAGCCCTTTTGCGTGACCATAGGACGCTTAGGTAACGCGCTTGGTTTTAGCTCCCCAAAATAGCGTTTGACCTGCGCTAATACGTCGGTTGGCTCGACATCGCCGACAATAACCAACGTGGCATTATTAGGTGCGTACCATGTTTTGTACCAGTCTTTTAAATCGTTAAGGGTAATCGATTCAAGCTCATTCATAGGGCCAATGACCGATTCGCCTTTTGGACTGTTTGGCATTGCCAGCAAGCGAAATGACTCATAAGCTTTGGCTATCGGATTGTCATCCGTACGCTGACGACGCTCTTCCATGACCACTTGATGCTCTTTGGCAAACGCTTTGTCATCAAATATTAAGTTTTTCATGCGATCTGCTTCTAGCTCTAAGGCTAACGGTAAGCGATTGGCAGGGAATAGCTCGTAATAACCGGTAAAATCGTAACTGGTAAAGGCATTATTGACGCCGCCAAATTTGGCAATCAAACGCTCATAATCGTCGCTTGATACATCAGCGGTACCTTTGAACATCATATGCTCAAGCACATGTGAGATGCCGCCTTTATCGAGAGGTTCATCTGCTGAGCCGACGCGATACCAAATTTGGGTCATGACCACAGGCGCGCGGTGGTCTTCTTTGACCACTATCTTTAAGCCATTTTCAAGCTGGTATTCATGGCGACCAGACATATCCATGGTCAATGCTGAAGATTGTTCGGTATTTTCTAGCGTTTGATTTTTATTCACTACCTGTGTTGTTGCGGCATTTTTAGTCGTAGCAACTTCATTTGTCGAAGAAATTGCGCTGGTTTGGCAAGCCGCAAGGGTGGTCGCCATCGCTAAAGCGCAGGCAAAGCGTAAAGAGATAGTAGGTAAAGATGAGGGCATGATAGGTTCTACTTATATAAAAGGTAGCTGATAAGTGACTGAGTGATAAAATGAGAATGGTGCATGTTTATGCTTAGATGAATATGCCTATTTATGACAAACATAACGCTATTATAAAGACTTGTGTGCTCCCACCATGACGGTAGCAGTCGGTTTGAATTCTTGTGTAGTGCTACAGCCAGTTGAAGACAACGCGATAGTAGCAACAAGCAAGGCGGCGCCCATTTGGGTCATTTTTTTATAATCGTTCGATAGTGATAACATAGGTCATTTCCAATATAAGTGGACAAAAAAAGCAAATGAAATAGGGTGGTATAATCATGCTAAGGGTAGGCGAAGTTTGCCCTATCAAGGGTCAGATTTTTGTGTCCAAACCTTAAGCGAAACTTGCTTAGCTATTTATAAGATTTATAAATCTCTCATTAGGAAGGTTATTCTTAATTACTAAACGTTTTTACTATGAATTTATGAGTTTTTATAATTTAACCATGCTCTGCGATGCTAAAGGCTAAGCGTCGCTTGAATTATGCTAAACTAGGCTAAAAATAATCGTCCGTTAAACACCAAAGGCGGGCGGCACATCATTTTAAAAACTACTGATAATGATAACTTTTAGGGCAAGCTTATGAATAATCCCAATAATAGCAATCGTGTGGTCATTAACCTCGACGGCGGTCTTGATGATTTGGATGACGATGATATTACCTTACCCAGTCTGCCAGCGCAATCGGTGCCTATCATCGAGGAGTCTGAAGATACTTCACTTACCGATACAGCGGCAGAGCTACCACTAGCGACGCCGATTATTGAGAAAGAAAAACAAAGCCCTGCTGCAAATACTATAGAGGGTACTGTAGAAACAACGGCAAAAAGTGCTACAAATACTGTTGCGTCGCAGTCTATAACTTCAATTCCTACGATGCCTCTGCAAGATCATCTGGGCGATAGTGCGAGCGTCACCTCTAAAAATAATGATAGCAGCGCTATTGATAAAGCAAAAACTGAGTTACAGCAGCCGACAACAGCGCCAGAAGAGTCGCAACAGTCAGAACAGACTGAGGAAAATAAGAAAAAAGGCAGCTGGTTTAATCGCATGAAGACGGGGCTGAGTAAGTCACGTAAAAATCTTGCCGAAGGGATGGTTAGTATCCTTATCGGTGGTAAAGAGATTGACGATGAGCTCTTAGAAGAAGTGGAAGACCAGCTGTTGGTGGCTGATATCGGTGTCAATGCAACCAATCGTATTATTAAGAGCCTGACTGAACAAACTGCCCGTGGCGATTTGATTTATGCCCATTCATTATATAAAGCACTGCAAACTGAGCTGGTCGATATCTTAACGCCAAAAGTTGCGCCATTAGTCATCGATACCAGTAAAAAGCCCTTTGTTATCTTGGTAGTGGGCGTCAATGGTGTTGGTAAAACGACGACTATTGGTAAACTTGCTAAGCGCCTGCAAGGTGAAGGAAAATCCGTCATGTTAGCGGCTGGCGATACGTTCCGTGCCGCGGCGACTGAACAGCTACAAATTTGGGGTGAGCGCAATCACATTCCTGTCGTTGCTCAAGGTCATGGTTCTGATAGCGCCTCTGTTATCTTTGATGCGATGCAATCTGCCAAAGCAAAAAATATCGACGTGTTAATCGCTGATACGGCAGGGCGCTTGCAAAATAAAACCCACTTGATGGCCGAGCTTGAAAAAGTCGTGCGCGTGATGCGTAAAGCTGATCCAAGCGCGCCGCATGAAGGCATGATTGTCCTCGACGCTGGCACGGGTCAAAACGCCATCAATCAGGTCGAGTTATTTAATGAAGTCGTGCCATTAACCGGTATTACCATTACCAAACTAGACGGTACGGCGAAAGGTGGTGTGGTGTTCAATATCGCTGAGACCACGGATGTGCCGATTCGTTATATCGGGGTCGGTGAGTCGATTGATGATTTGCGCGCCTTTAGTCCAAAACAGTTTGTTGCCGCTTTATTTGAGACTGACGATAAAGAGTAGCGCTCTATAGGTTTTTTACAATAAGTAAGTGTCAAAATTATGAGTGTTTAGAGGAAGGAATAATGATAGTCACCATCGCAGCGGTTGAGTCGCACCAGTTGGCGTTGATTGCCAGTACGCATGAGCATAGCAGCCCCAAGCTGGTCGAAGTCAATTGGCTGCAGGTGGGTGATTCTTGGCACAGCTCAAAATCTCTTCCCAAGCTTAAAAAGCATTATGGGCTTGTCGATGAGGATTTCACCTTTATCGCTCAAAATAACCTGAGCAAAAGCGAGCCTGCTGAGGCGTTACTTCTAGAAGCGCTTGAGCAATTAGCAGCGTATTTTAAAGGTAAGCGTCAAGCATTCGACTTGCCATTAGACATAAGCTTAGGCACTGATTTTCAGCAATGCGTCTGGCAACAGCTGCAACAGATACCGTATGGTGAAACGATTAGTTATGCCACACTGGCGCAGCGAGTCGGTAATCCTAAAGGCTTTCGCGCCGTCGCCAATGCCAATGGCAAAAACCCCTTTAGCATCATCATTCCTTGTCACCGCGTTATTGCGAGCGATGGTAAATTGGGCGGTTATACCGGCGGCTTAGATAAAAAAACATACTTGCTGACGCTCGAAGGGGTTGAGGTTAAACGCTAAGGTTTTTCTTTACTAAGCCAAAAATTCTGACTATAAGTTTTTTGGCTATTTAAAACATTTGCCGCAGCCATTGCAATCCTTCGACTTTTTAAATATCACCTTGGTCCATACGTAATAAATAGATAAAACCACCATCATAAACACCAATAAATACTCGACCCATGTACTCATCATTAGCTCTCTAAAATCCGAAAATTTGTCCTGTCACCCGATAGGTTAGCCACGCCATCGCATAAGCCAATATAAATAAATAGCTGGCGATGGCGATGGTTTGTTTCAAAGAATTGGTTTCGCGGCGAATAACGGCTAGCGTGGCCAAGCACATCGGCGCGTAAACATAAAATGCCAAAAATGAAAACGCAGTAGCCAATCCCCACTGCGTATGAATAATAGGAATAAGCATCTGATTGACCGCTTCATCGCCGATGCTACCGACCGCATATACCGTGCCAAGCGCGGCAATGACGACCTCGCGCGCGGCAAGCCCTAGGATTAAAGCAATACACATCTGCCAAGTAAAACCAATGGGCGCAAAAATTGGCTCAATCATATGCCCAAGCATGCCCGCAAAACTATAATCAATCGCTGGGTTTGTCGCGCCAATCGGGGCTGCGGGAAAAGTCACCAATACCCACAATATTACCGTCAGCGCAAAAATGACTGTACCGGCTCGCATTAAAAAAGCACTTACCTTGTCCCAAAGCTCACTGGCAATATGTTTGATATTTGGCAGACGATAAGTAGGGAGCTCCATCAATAAGGGAAATGCTGCCGCTTTTGCCGTCGTGCTATGAAAGCGTTTGAATAGCCACGATACAAACGCCGCTGAAAAAATACCGGCGATATACAATACAAATAAGGTCATACCTTGTAAGTTGAAAACACCTAGGACGGTTTGATTGGAAATCACCGCTGCAATAATCAGCGCATAAATCGGCAAACGCGCCGAACACGTCAGCATGGGCAATACCGCAATCGCCACAAAACGTTCTTTATGATCGGGAATAGTACGGGTCGACATAACCGCTGGCACCGTACAAGCGAAACCTGACAACAAAGGGATAAATGAGCGTCCAGATAAGCCTACTTTAGACAATAAATTGTCCAGTAAAAAAGCGGCGCGCGGTAAATAACCTGAGTCCTCTAGTATTAATAAGAATAAAAATAGCAGGGTGATTTGTGGTACGAACACCACGACGTAATACAGTAAGTCAGGAGCAAGTCAGTAAATTAGACTGAACACTTACCTTGAATCTATAGCGATACAGCTGATTTTAATGAGCTCATCGGCGTGTAAGCTAAACTGCGCACCGGTACTCAGTTGCACCGCATAAGGCGGCTTGCCAAACAGACCTTTGGCAACGATTTAAATAGTGGTATTGGGCAGAAAGCCTAAATCTTTGAGTCGTTGACTGATAACGCCGCCGATATCACCAAAGTGCTCATTAGCGACGATGTCATTAATAATGGCAGGCTAATGCTTAGCCAAATCGAGTAACGAGCACAGATGAGTCGCTTTAGGGTTAAGCGTATGAATATTGACGACAGTGGCGGTTGGATAAGAGGGCAGAAGGGACGTACGCATAAAGAATCCTTATCCATTCTTATATGTTAATGATAATTGTTACTGTTAAAATCGAATTATATGCCTCGCTTATTGACGATACAATACCCATAAAGGATGATGCAAATAACGAAAAAAACCAGAGAGTATGATACTGTCTGGTTTTTATTTTCTGCTACGAATAATATGGTTTTTGAAGTAAGCTAATTAAATTTGCCAAGGTTTTTTGCTGGTAAATCTTAGACTAAGCTCAGACATATTAGACTACTGTTCAAGCTGCGCCATGACCGCATCGGTAAAGCTTACGTTACTATAAACTTCTTGCACATCGTCAATATCTTCTAGCATATCGATCATTTTCATCACTTTTAGCGCGTCGTCGATATTATCAATCTCAGCGCTGGTGGCAGGTGCCATAGTGACTTCGGCATTATCAGAGACAAGCCCTGCTGCATTGAGCGCATCTTTTACTCGACCGAAATTTTCCCATTCAGTAATAACCAGCAAGCTTTCACCATCGTTTTCGATATCCAGCGCGCCAGCGTCCAAAGCCGCGAGCATGACTTCTTCTTCTAAGCTGACATCGTTAAAAACGATTTCACCGCGTTTGGTAAACAGATAAGCGACCGAGCCTGAGGTACCAAGATTGCCTTCATTTTTGGTAAAGGCATGGCGCACTTCACTGACCGTACGGTTCAGATTGTCAGTCATGGTTTCTACCAGGACCGCAACGCCGCCGACGCCATAGCCTTCGTAGCTGACTTCATCCATATTGTCATTATCATCGCCGCCTGTACCACGAGCAACCGCACGGTTAATGGTATCTCGTGTCATATTAACTGATAAGGCTTTTTCGATTACCGCACGCAAGCGTGGGTTTTTATCAGGGTCGGGGTCACCTTGCTTGGCAGCAGAAACAATTTCACGAATAATCTTGGTAAATATTTTACCTTTTACCGCATCCTGACGGGCTTTACGGTGTTTGATATTTGCCCATTTTGAATGGCCTGCCATATGACGTCCTTACGTTTTACGGGTTGTTTATAGTGCGTATAAAAAGTTAGTAGGCTATGCCTTGTTAACAACTTTTTATACTTGATAAGGTATTGTTATTATATGATTGTGCGGTTAATAGAGTGTAATAGACCTATCGGCAAGTTAGCGATATGTATGTCGTTTGGCGCACTTTTTTGCTACACTGCTATCTTCTTTGTTTTGAGCGGCTACTGTCTGAGACTATGAAAACCGCTAGTAAAATATTGGCAGTATTATAAACCACTTTAGCGCATTTTGACCAACCTTAGCTTGCCCATATCAGCTTAAAGCGTTCGGTTTTTTATAACCATTGATTTTGTGACTATACCGACTTTATGAAACAACCAACCGCCGAAGCCATTACCCATTTGCGTAACCGCATTCATATCATTATCGAAGGCACGGATACCCGTTTGGGTAAGCTGTTTGATATCGTATTGTTGATTACGATTTTGGCCAGTGTTGCCGTGGTAATGCTCGATAGTGTGCTATATATGCGTTTGCAATATGGTACGCTATTTCGTTATGCAGAATGGTTTTTTACCATTTTATTTACCATTGAGTATATTTTAAGGTGGTTTTCGGCGCCCAATCGCTTTCGTTATGCGTTTAGTTTCTTTGGCATCGTAGATTTATTGTCGGTATTACCCAGCTATTTAAGCCTTGTATTTGGCGGCGTCCAGTATCTGCTCGTCATTCGCATCCTGCGTATCTTACGGGTATTTCGGGTACTCAAGCTCAATACCTACATGCAGCAAGCGGGCTTTCTTGCCTCAGCACTTAAAACCAGCCAACAGAAAATCACGGTATTTTTCTTATCACTCGTTTTGCTCGTCACCATTTTTGGTTCGGTTGTTTACGTGGTAGAAGGGCCAGAAAATGGTTTTACCAGTATTCCTATCTCTATTTATTGGGCAGTGGTGACGGTTACGACCACGGGCTATGGTGATATGTCACCAAAAACGCCAATCGGGCAAGCGATTGCATCGATGGTGATGATCACCGGTTATGCGATTATTGCCGTGCCGACAGGTATTTTTACCGCCGAGCTGGCACGTAACATGCGCCCGCAGCTAAACCCGATTGCCTGTCCAAACTGCGGCAAATTCGGTCACGCCGTAGGAGCGGATTTCTGCGATCGCTGCGGTCATGCGCTACATGTTTAGTAGTCTATATATTCTGCAACCAGCGGCGATAAATCGATAACCACGCCTAGATTAACCAAATTCCAATACTGACCTGAAATGGTACGGTCAAGCATCATCGTCGTTGCTGATGGCTGAAACTGACCAAAATACTTTAACGAGGTGCGCATTTGGGCGATAGCTTCATGATGGGTTTGGCTGCTGCCAAAATCAAAAGGGCCTTGCTGATAAGGTTCTATGGATAAGGGTTTAAGTCCAATCTCTAACCACTCTTTATAAAATTCACCCGGCACAACTTTATCATCATCGCGGCGGATATCAAGGGCAATCAAGTCTTGCTCAAGCGCGGTCACATCACCTTTTAAGGCATGCTTAGCAAAGCGGCGAAATAATTGTACTTCGCTGTCACTATAACTGCGGATACCACCAAAATCATAAGCCACAACGCTACCATCGGTGCGAAAAGCAAAGTTGCCAGGGTGGGGGTCGCAGTGCATACGGTATAAACCAAATAGCTGTCCGGCGCTAAAATGAAACAGGCGCTTAGCGATTTTTTGCTTAATGTCGTTATCCCAAGTTGCAGCAATAGCAAGCGGCTCACCCATCTCTTCGGTCAAGGTCAAAATGCGCTTGGATGAGTGGCTACTAATCACTTTGGGGATAATTAGCCCTTCATCATCGGCATGAAAGGCGCCAAATACCTGTAGATTGTGCGCCTCTTTAACGTAATCGAGCTCGTCATGCAAACTTTGGCGAATCTCATTAAACAATTGTTCTTGTAACTGCTTACTCATATTGAGGACGCCAGCTATTTTTAGCGCCATACGTACTTGTTTTAGATCGCTATCGCAGTTTTCATCAACATCAGGATACTGCACCTTTACCACCACCCTTTGTCCAGAGGGCAAAATCGCTCTGTGCACTTGGCCGATTGATGCCGCGGCAAATGGCGCTTCTTCAAATTGGGTAAATAACTCAGCAATAGGCGCTTTTAATTCACGCTCAACTTGCGCGCGTATTTGTCCATAAGGCATCGGCGGCGCGTCTTTTTGGAGTTTCTCTAAAGCGGTCGCGACTTCAGGCGGAAACACGTCTTTATATTGGGAGGCGATTTGTCCCACTTTCATCACCGCGCCTTTCATTTCACCAAGCGTTTCAGCGATTTGCACACCGACGTCTTGCATCAGCGCTGAGCGCGCTTCTAGACGTTTTTCTTCGTCACTTGAGAGGTGCTTTAATGAGTTTTTAGCAGCTTTACCGGCAATACTTGCGGTCATGCCAGCGAGTTTCATAAAGCGTTTTCCGGACGATTTTGCCATTCATATCACCATATCGTGGGTTGTTTTTCATGCGCTCATATTATTACTTTCATCATATCATTGCTGTTTGACTAATGTGCCAAAAGCAACTTGATCGCAACTTCAATGCTAATAGTCTTGTGCTTATTTGACGTTTTCTTTATATAGATAAAGTCATAATCTCTACGTTAACCGTCTAATTTTAAAGCATAAGTATGGGTTAGCCAATAATCCAATGCCATCTGATAACCCAAATGCCCGAGACCGCAAATCACGCCGACGGCTATATCGCTTAAATACGAATGCTGCCGAAACGGCTCACGAGCATGAACATTGGATAAATGCACCTCTATAAAGGGTTTTTGTGTTGCCAATAGCGCGTCGCGTATCGCCACTGAGGTATGGGTAAAAGCAGCAGGATTGATAATAATTGCATCTACTTGTACAGCGGTTTCTGCTAAAAGACCATAATATTGAATCTCATCGACCAGTTTGCCCTCATGGTTTGATTGGATACAAATCAGCTCGATACCGTATTTGGCGGCACGCTCGATCAAGTTTTTCTCAATATCAGCAAGGGTCGTATGGCCATAGATTTCTGGCTCACGTTTACCAAGTAGGTTAAGATTAACGCCATTGATCAGCAATAATTTGTGCGTCAACGTCTTATCATTTTGTTGTAGATTGCTATTTGCTTTTATTGGCTGAGAAGTGGTTGTCATAGTTATAGTTGGCTCTACAATTATTAAGGTAAGTGGGTTGCTATTATTAAAAATAAGCGGCGCCGTACTTTTATGACGGTGCTTTTTTGAAATTTTAAGAAAGAAAATACATTAAATATACGATGTTTTAGACCTTTATCATAACAGTTTGTCAGCATGGTTATAAAAATAACCGCAAAAACTGCCATAAGGGCTAAAAATCATATGAAAAGTCTTTATGTTGCCAAAAACCCATGCTATGATATTTTTTACGCAACAAATATTACTTGTTTGTTGCTAGCGCTGATATAAGCAAATAATATAATGCTTAGAGTATTTTGATAGTTGCTTATGTTGGTGAGGATGAATTTACTATACGCTGATTCATAAAGAGAGTAATAACAGGCTTTATGAGGCGATGATGGTATGTAAAGTAGTACTCTTACATTTTGATTTCATAATCTTCAACCCCGTTTATATGCAATGTCGCAAAGGAATTTGGGGTTAAGTGACTTTTTAGGAAGTAATATTATGTCAGCTCGTGAGCAAGGTATCGTTAAGTGGTTTAATGACTCAAAAGGCTTTGGTTTCATTCAACGTGATAGCGGCGAAGATATTTTTGTCCATTTCCGCGCGATCCAAGGTGATGGTTATCGCTCTTTAAAAGATGGCGAAAAAGTCGAGTTCAGTGTGGTTGAAGGCGAAAAAGGCCTGCAAGCTGAAGAAGTCAGAAAAGTAGAAGAGTAATCGCTACCGACATTAATGTCGTTTGGCTATAATGTCGTTACAAACTACTGATATACTACTAAGTCAAGCCCGTCTGTCTTGCCTATGTTGAATAAAACGCAGCATATTTGGTAAGTTTAGATGTTAGGCTTGGCTTTTTTATGCATGCTTGTTTTATTGTTTGTCTGCTTAGCGCAGATATGCTATTAATGGCAGGCAAATTATACAAAAGGATATTTTTTTTGAGTACTTTTAAGACGTTTACCGATTTGCCGTTATCAAATGCCACTTTGCGAGCTGTAAATGATTTAGGCTTTACTGAATTGACACCCATTCAAGCACAGATATTACCGCATACATTGGCAAATCAAGACGCTATCGGACAGGCGCAAACCGGTACTGGCAAGACGGCAACGTTTTTACTGACCATTATGGAAGCGTTATTAAAACGTCCTTTTGCTACCGATGAAGAACGTTATTTAGGTGAGCCACGTGCCGTTGTTATGGCACCAACCCGTGAGCTTGCCCAGCAGATATTTGACGACTGTATTGCTCTGACCAAATATACCTCGCTACACAGCGTGTGTATCATGGGTGGCACCAATTATGAAACTCAGCAGCATGAGCTTGAGCGCCAATATGTGGATATCTTAATTGCCACTCCAGGTCGTTTGATTGACCTAATGCACAAAGGTATGGTCTATCTAGATCGCGTCGAAGTGTTGGTGTTAGATGAAGCCGATCGTATGCTCGATATGGGTTTTATCCCGGATATCAAGCGTTTGGTTGGTCGTATGCCGCCAAATACTGATCGTCAAAGCTTGTTGTTTTCTGCCACCTTTAACCAAGATGTGATGAATCTCGCTTATCGCTGGTTGCATGAGCCAGAGTTTGTAGAGATTGAGCCTGAGCATAAGACCAGTGAATTGGTCGATCAGCATTTTTACTTATTAACCGAAGACCAAAAATTAGCAGCGGTCGAGCGTATCATCACTGATAGCACAGTCGAGAAGGTGATTATTTTTGCCAACCGTAAAGATCAGGTTAAGCGCTTGTATCATAAGCTGCGTCAGGGACATAGAATCGTCATGTTATCAGGCGATGTGATTCAGCAAAAGCGCGAAAAATATCTGCAACGCTTTAAAGATGGTCATGCTTCTGTGTTGGTCGCGACCGATGTGGCAGGACGCGGTATTCATGTTGATGATGTCAGTCATGTGATTAATTACACCCTGCCAGATCAGCCAGATGATTACGTACACCGTATTGGACGTACTGGACGCGCGGGCCAAACCGGTATCAGTATTAGCTTCGTCAGCGAAGATGATGCCTTTAATATCCCTGCATTAGAAAAGCATTTGGATACCAACTTTCGTCTTCAGCAGTGGCAGGAATGATTTTATTAAAACAACTTTTATTTTGATAAATATTGCTGCATAAAAAAGCCCTTAACGTCATCATGATGTTAAGGGCTTTTTTATAGGGTCATGATATTTTTTATGCTGCTATTGAGCAGTTTCTGGCATAGCTTCATGAGGATGGCTATTCATTTGCTGCTCATCTGTCATATTATGTATATTGTGATTCATAGCGTTATCTGCATCATGTGGCATATCATGCATTGAGCCATTCATAGCGGGCGTCATCTCGTGCTGCATGTTGTTCATATTATGATGGGCGGTGGTCGCTGTTGTCGCTTCAGAGGAAGTATTGCTATCGGCCATCATAGCGGCGTGGCTGCCATGATTCATTTGAGCATGCTCGCCATGTCCATTACCGCCGCCGTGGCCACCATGCATGCTAGCCATTATCATAGGAACAAAAGCAACCGCTAAGCCAGATAACACCATGATAGCGCCATTAATTTGTCTTAAACGCATACGGCCAATTTTTTCACGTAGCCAACCGACCGTTTCGTGGGTAGCCACTAACATCGGTACAGTTCCTAAACCAAAGACAAACATCAATGCCGCACCACCCAGTGGGTTATGAGCAACGACAGCGATAAGTAGCGCACCATACACCAAGCCGCAAGGTAAAAAACCCCATAATAACCCTGCCGCTAAAGCACGCGGAAAGGTATTAAGTGGAAATACTTTTTGGCGAAGCGGACTAAGGAATTGCCAAAAACGCATGCCGACGCGCTCAAGTTTGGCTAAAAATGGCGCGCCAAGCATGGTGACGCCCACAAAGACCAATACCAAACCCAATAAGATACGAGGCATACTGTTTCCCGTCATCAACGGCTCTAAAACAGTGGTGCCAACAAGTCCAGCAACCAAGCCCAAAAATGCGTAACTGCTTAAACGTCCGAAATGATAGGTCGCTATCAAAGCACGGCGCTTAGCAGGGCTGACATCTTTCATCGATAAACTAAATGCCGCGACCAAACCGCCACACATGCCTAAGCAATGCGGTGAACCTAAAAATCCCATTAGTAATGCCGCAACGAGTAAAGCTGTGGTCATGGGGGTTTCTCCTAAAAACGGTAAAGGGTGAGCCTGCTTTTATCCTTGCCCTAAAGAAATGATAAAAACAGTCAGGTATAAATGAGATATAAAAGGCTAAAGGATTGAGTTTTATTGATAGATATTTGCTTTATTAAGACGATATCGGTAAAAGGTGAATCGGTAGCACTCAATCGTCGATTCTGTTGGAGTCTGCTGGATCATTGGTTTGCGGTGCTTGAGGGGTATTCTCGTTAGGCTCATGGGCTTGAATGGTTTGGCGACGCTCTTGGCGATCATCCAAGATAATGCGCTGCGATGCATTATCTAAATCTTCAAATTGGTTTGATCGAACCGCATAGCGTATTGCCCAGATAGCGACCACGAACAGCATTAAACTTAAAGGAATTAATAAAAATATACTGAGCATGGCAAACCTCTTTCATAGCAGTTTCTTATATTATACACTTATTGCAAGTGTTATAAATGTTCTATAAAGTTCAAAAATAAGACAGTGGATAATGGGGCAATAATAGGTATCTAATGATATTAAAACTAAAACAGTAAATGCCAGCTGGCTATTGCTCAGTAGGGTTTTTAGCGACATTACCCCTTGGGGTTAATAGTTGCTGCGAGGTCACATCGTTGGCATCACGACAGTTTGTTTGCGGACGAATGACATCACGTAAGTAAGCGGCAACTTCATAAACTGCCCGCCGCGAATGGCTTAAGTTTTGCGCTGGTTCCATCCAATCACGCCGTACCGGTAAGGGCGCATTAATTGGCGTACTATTAATGCCATTTAAAGCAAACTGTCTGCGCGCGCGCGCCATGTGATAGCTATCGGTGATAAGGTACACATGATACAGAGGAATGCGCTTGGCAGTAAAACGCGCATTTTCACAGGTATTCATACTGGCGTTTTCGCTGATAAGCCCGTCAATTCCATGGTCAATAAGCCACTGACCAAGCCAAGGCGCTTCGGCGCCGCTCAGGACAATAGGTAGCGGCAAGTCATGATAGGCGGTAGCTGCTGTACGGGCGCGATTAAGGCTATAACTATTGAGAATAGTTTGATTGTTATTGTCATTAGTCAAGCCGCCTCCCAACACCACATAAGCGGTCGGCGGAGAACTCATGGCGGCAGGTGGCATCTTTGGTAAGGGTAAATGTGCTAAGAGATAAACCACCGCTTGCGAAAATAGCGGGGTAAACAAACTGATAAGAACGAGAATAACGGCCGTTGAGCCAAGCAAAAAAGTGGCATTAATAATACGAAACAGCTTTATCATACGCTCAGCTGAACGTAAATAAGAGCGCCATAAGCGCTTGGACCATGATCGCTTAGACCACATGCTCATCAAATCCAATAGAGCCGTCAGCATTTACCCAAACCGGCTCGCGCGCCAATTCAATCGCAAACTTCTCATAGACAATGTCAGCGATATGCTGCTGCGCTTTTGCCACATCCGCTTGCGTTGCTTGATAAGGGTTATGATTAGTCAACACTAACGCTTGCTGCTGATGGGTGAGTATTGGCGCTAACCCATGCCCCTTTAGACCAGCCTGTTCAATTAACCAGCCAGCTGCCACCTTAACCATGGCATCGGGCATTGGATAGCCAACGATGGTAGGATGGATGGCTTGTAGCGCTATAAATTGCGCTTGAGGAATAATAGGATTTTGAAAAAAGCTGCCGCAATTGGGTAGCTGTTTGGGGTCGGGTAGCTTCTGCTGGCGAATATCTATAATCGCTTGCATGACATCAGCAGGATTGGGCTGGCTGCGTCCTCGCTGCTCGGCATAGCGCTGCGAAACCGTCTGCACATCACCGTAGCTGGCAAGGATTTTTCTGGGATCGGTATGCAGACGAAAACCAACGCGCGTAATCAGCCAAGTATTGGGCGCACGCTTAAAAACACTATCACGATAGCCAAACTCACAGTCTGCTGCTGTTAGCTGATGCCAAGTTTGGGTTGGCAGATGATAAGCACGCACGTATTCTAGGCTGTCTTCTAATTGCACACCGTAAGCGCCGATATTTTGTACCGGCGCCGCGCCAGTCAAACCTGGTATCAGTGCCAGATTTTCAAGGCCATACCAACCTTGAGCAACCGTATGCATGACCAAGTCGTGCCAGTTTTCACCAGCCATTACTTCGATATCGACATAACCGTCTGTCCGCGCTGTCACGCTAATACCGCCCATCTGTGGCTGTAAGACAATCGCATTTAGGTTTGCAGGCAATAAAACGTTACTGCCGCCCGAGAGCACGAACAATGGCTTAGTAGATGCTCCCTCTTTTCCGTAATCTGCCATAAAGTCATCAAGCTGTGCCTCATCGGTTAGTGTGACGACCACATCCGCCATAGATGCTAATGCCATGGTATTGCTATGCGACAAATCGACTAAATTATCCTGCGATATATTCACTGCAAGATTGGTTGGTGTCGCAGGTTGAGCGCTGAAATCATGGCGTAAAGCTGAGGTCATAACATAGCCTATAGGGCAAATAAACAAAAAATCATGCGGTGTTTATTATAAAGGATGAGCGGCATAAAAGTAGCAGAAATATAGCACTTTATCGCTAACTATTATTGAGTGTGGTTAAACATTTAGCGCTAAGAACTATTAAACTAAGCAGTTTTCCAACTTTCAATCCAAGCTTGTGAACTGGATTCAATACGTTCAATCACTTCTTCGAAAGCATCGGCGTCCCCTTGATAAGGGTCTGGTACATCGTCGCCGCCGTAAGTTGGGTCTTCTTCACTAAATAATGCCAGTTTGGCAAGCTTGCCATCTGTATCGCTGATACTGTCTTTTATGGCTTGTAGGTCAGCTAAGTTTTGCGCATCCATCGCCAAAATCAAATCAAACTTACGAAAATCATCAGCGCTCACTTGACGCGCGACCAGCTTATTGATGTTGTAACCATGGGCTTTGGCGTGGCGCTGTGCCCGCTCATCTGGCGCATGACCAATATGCCAGTCTCCCGTACCTGCTGAATCCACTTTCATCGCCAGCCCTGCAATCGCTGCTTGCTGACGAAAAATCTCTTCGGCGGTCGGTGAACGGCAAATATTCCCCAAACAAACCACTAGAACAGAGGAAGGAGTAGACGCTTTGATTGGCATATAATGACCTTTTATCACAACAAAAAAACATGCCATCAAGACCAGCATGATTATGCGGTTGCTTAGCATGTTATCGAATAAATGAATTGGTGGTTAGCGTAACGGTTAATACCTTGAATGGCAAGAGCAGAGGTAAACAATAGGGTCACGCTAGGCAATAAATAATAGAATACTGCTGTTACTGGCAGCCTTTATTCTTGCTTGTTTTTAAAGCGTTGTAAATCACGACGCTCTTTTTTATTGGGTTTATTATCAGGGCGGGCAAGATTGGCCAGTTTGCGCTGTTCGGCATAGTAGGCGCGGCGCTCTTCGCTTTCTTCAGTCTCAGAATACAGCGCTTGGGCGGCAGTTGCATTACCACGTTGGGCACTTAGCGCTTCGACAATCACGGTTTTTTCAGTCATGGCGGTGGCTGAGCCTTGGCGAATACTGAGCTCATCTCCGATTGCAATCTCTTTACTGGTTTTGACACGGCTCCCTGCATAATGGACGCGACCGCTTTCGATGGCTTCTTTGGCAAGAGTGCGGGTGCGATAAAAACGCGCAGCCCATAACCATTTATCAAGACGCATACGTACCGTATCTGGTTGGCTATGGCTTGGCTGATTGTGGTTTTTGTTATGTTTACTCATCAAAACCTCATAGATATCAATAAACTAAGATAATAATGGTGGTTTTTTTGGGAATTAAAAGAGTGGTGAGTGATTAAAGTTTTTAAAAATGGGTTTTTATGGTGAATAAGTAAAATAAATTAACCATTGTTATGACGGTCTTGTATTGCATGAATAGGAAGTCTAGAACTTAAAAATCAATGACACCACTGTTTTTCACAAGGAATGCCGTCATTATTACCATCCATTTTTGTATTAGGACAGTGCTGTATAAAGTAAGTCGCTTCTGCGCATGAGGTCATCTGAGAACAATGTCGCCTGCCATCACACGCAAAGCTTGGCGCTACCGCTGATTGCGCTGTTAGTACTAGCTGTGACGTTACAGCTGGATTTGCTACTGAGCTTGAGGTTGAACTTGCCTCTAAATCCACATACGTTGGCGGGATATCATCCAAATCAGCCGCGGTAAAAGCAGCAACTGAAGTATCAGCCGTAACATGATTGCTAGTTGTGGTTTTAGGTTGCAGCATCTTATAACCCACGAGACCTAAAACTAGCAATAATATAAACATCAGTATCTTTTGAGTCACGGCTTATCACCTAATAATAGTCGCTGCAAATGAGTAAATACTGTCAGTAAGTGATCATTATTCATTTATCAGAGCCAGCTTTTTAATCGCTAAAAGACCGACCTGATAAATGAAAGATTACCTATGCTGTACTATATGGTGATTACTTTAAAAACAATTGATAGCCAATATTGTCATTGAGCATGGTGCAGTCATAACCAATATCAAGAAGCGCATCTTGTAGCTGGCGAGAGTTGCCCTCAGAAGCTTGTAAGCCAACCAATACGCGACCTTCAGCGGCACCGTGGTTGCGATAATGGAATAAGGTAATATTAAAGTCATCGCCCAATTTTTCTAAAAAGGTCAATAAAGCGCCCGGACGTTCTGGGAATACTACGCTTAATAATTGCTCATTTTCGACATGGGCATGACCGCCAATCAAATGACGAATATGAGATTTGGCGATGTCATCATCGGTTAAATCATGCGCTTCATAGCCATCGGCTGCCAATTGGTTGCTAATCGTTTGACGCTCTTTCTCACCTTCTTTTAAGGCGATACCGACAAAAATAGACGCAGGTTCCATAGAGTCGGGTGATTTTTTGCTATCGGCACGATAGTTAAACTCGGTGATATTACGGCCATGTAGGCTGCGGCAAAAGTTTAAAAACGCGCCGGTTTGCTCAGGAATCGTTACGCCAAAGATGGCTTCTTTTTTCTCACCAATCTCCGTACGCTCGGCGATATAACGTAGGCGGTCGAAGTTCATGTTGGCACCGCAGATGATACCAACGCAGTTTTTGCCCTGTAAATTGTTGGCTTCAATATATTTTTTCATGCCTGCAACGGACAAAGCACCAGCAGGCTCAACGATACTACGGTTTTCTTCAAAGATATCTTTCACCGCCGCGCAGACTTCATCATTGGTACAAGTGACCACGTCAGTCTCGACTAAAGGACCTGATGCATCGCCCTTTTGCATACGCACGATATCAAAAGGCAGCTCGCCAATTTGAGCAACGGCGACACCATCAACAAACAGTCCAACTTGTTTGAGTTTAACGCGTTCATTCGCTTCAAGCGCCGCTTTTAGTGAAGCTGATTGTTCCGCTTCGACCGCAATAACTTTGACATGCGGCGCCACTTCACCTAAAAATGCTGCCACACCAGAAATCAAACCGCCACCGCCTACGGCAACGAAGACATAATCCATGTTGCGCCATTGCTGGGTCAATTCCAGACCAATAGTGCCTTGCCCTGCAATCACCAATTCATCATCATATGGCGGAATAAAGGTTAAACCCTCGGTCTCAGCACGATTAATCGCATAACGGTTGGCTTCATCAAAGCTGTCGCCATGCAAATCGACATTACCGCCAAGCGCGCGTACCGCATCGACTTTGATATCCGGTGTGGTGGTTGGCATCACAATGATGTTATTCAAGTCAAGCTTACGGGCAGAGTAGGCAACACCTTGCGCATGATTACCTGCCGAAGCACAAATAACGCCGCGTGCTTTTTGCGCATCGCTCAATTGGCTAATACGGTTATAAGCACCGCGCAACTTAAAGGATTTAACCGGTTGCAAATCTTCGCGCTTAAATCGAATATCATTAGCAAAACGTTGGGTCAGCTTCGGTGCAGCTTCAAGTGGTGTTTGAATGGCGACGTCATAGACGGTGGCTTGCAAGATGGCTCGTACCCAATGTGACAGCATAATGTTTCCTAAACAAAGTGAAGATGAATAAAAGAAGTGCAAATGGTTATAAATTGGTATTTAATAATAAACAGCAATAAACCAGTAAAGATAAGCACAAAAACGAAATAGATTAGCCTATGCTGATTTTCACTATCTTGCAAGACACAATTGCAAATTTCGTCGAGAGTTTATTAAAGTTTAGATGCTCATTTATGAATACATTAAAGTAAGTATGCGTAATGAGAGGGTTCAATGAGTATTTAGAATAGGTTTTACGCTAACATCGCTTAAAGCCATCGGTTATAATAAGCGCGCCTTTTATTTCTTTTATCATTTTACCTCTTTTATCATTTTAGCTCTTTTAGAGTAAGACGTTTATTTTTCCAAGGATTTATGATGAGTGATCAGCAAGCACAAAAGCAAGCCGCAGCCAAAGCTGCCCTCCGCTATATCGAAGATGACATGATACTTGGCGTAGGGACAGGCAGTACGGTAAATTGTTTGATTGAGTTATTGCCGACGTTAAGGCTTGCTGGCGCGGTCGCAAGCTCACAGGTCACCGAAGATAAACTACGCGCCTTGGGTATCGACATCGTCGATTTAAACTTTGCCGGTCAGCTTGATGTCTATATCGATGGCGCTGACGAGGTAAATGAACATTTGCAATTGATTAAAGGGGGTGGCGGTGCGCTCACACGTGAAAAAATCGTCGCTGCGGCTTCCAACAAGTTTGTCTGTATGGTTGATGAAAGCAAAAGTGTGCAATGCTTGGGGCGCGAATTTCCCGTACCGATAGAAGTACTGCCACAAGCGCGCTCGTATGTAGCAAGGCAATTAGTCCGTTTGGGCGGTGAGCCGGTTTATCGTGAAGATTTTGTCACCGATTATGGTAATGTGATTTTAGACACCTATGATTTGGATGTCAGTAATCCATTGGCGTTTGAACAAGAGTTAAATAATATCGTTGGCGTGGTCTGTAATGGTATCTTTGCTGCCAATCAAGCTGATGTGCTGCTTAGAGCGGGCAGTGATGGGGTGACCACTTTGACGCGTTAATGCATTAACTTATCGCTAAATAAAGTCATAAACAATAAAAAGGCAGCGCATTAAAATATGCGCTGCCTTTTTCGTATCTGTTCATCTGCAGCTTGCTGGTTTAGCAAAATATCACGATATGTTTTTAACAACCTATTTTTAGGCAGGTAGCTTAATTTTGTCTTTTAATAAAAACTCCATCAAGGCTTTTTGCGCATGCAAGCGGTTTTCCGCTTCGTCCCAAACCACTGAGCGTGGATCATCGAGCATATCGTGAGAGATTTCTTCGCCGCGATGCGCAGGTAAGCAGTGCATAAATACCACTTCGGGGTCAGCTTTATCAAGCAGTGATGGCGTGACTTGATAGGGCGCAAAACGGCGTGCGCGAGTGTTTTGTTCAGACTCTTGCCCCATGCTTGCCCAGACATCGGTGACGATTAAGTTTGAATCTTTTGCCGCATCTTGCACATCTTCGACCAAGCTCACGCAATGTGAGAAGCGCTCCATCAGCTCAGGGTCAGGCTCAAATCCATAAGGGGCAGCAACACGCAGCTCAAAGCCAAACTGATTGGCCGCTTGCATGTAAGAGGCGCACATATTGTTGCCATCGCCAACCCAAGTGACGATTTTGTTTTCGATACTGCCGCGATGCTCATAATACGTTTGCATATCAGCAAGCAGCTGGCACGGATGAAATTCGTCAGTCAGGGCATTAATAATCGGCACACTTGAGTATTCGGCAAAGGTTTCAACTTTTTCGTGGCCAAAGGTACGAATCATAATGATATCGACCATGCTTGAGATAACGCGCGCCGAATCTTCTAGCGGCTCACCGCGCCCAAGCTGCGTGTCGTTTGGCGACAAAAAGATAGCGCTGCCGCCAAACTGTCCCATACCCGTCTCAAATGAGATACGTGTGCGAGTGGATGATTTCTCAAATATCATGCCAAGCGTCCGCCCAACGAAGGGCTGATATATCTCGCCGGCATGTTGCATTTTGCGTAATTCACAAGCGCGTTTGATGAGGTTTTCTAGTTCTTGTTTGGTTAAATCAGATAGGGTCAAAAAATGGCGCAAACTCATAGTAATCCTAGCAGTCGATCACAATCGATGAAAAATCGATAAAAATGTTACGTTGTCAGTCAGTAATCATATCGCGTCAGTGCATATACTGTGGTGACAACAAACTTTTAGTATAGCGCAATTGGGCTTAATGTAAATGTTCAATTTGCCATGATTTGGCGCTGTCTCTTTTATCTGGCAAACTGTCATGATGTTCATATCTAACGATTAGGATTCTGTTATGTTTCGAGTTGGGCGCGCGCTTAGGCGGCATAGCAGCTCATAGCTAATGGTTTCAGCATGGGCGGCGACTTCATCGACGTGCGGCGCGTCACCCCACAGTAATACTTTACTATTTAACGCCACGCTGTTTGGCACAGCGCTGACGTCAATGACAATCATATCCATGGCTACGCGTCCGATGACCGCACATGGGTAGCTTTGGTTGTTGGTATCGTCAATAACAGAAACATAGGCATCAGCACTCACCACGCGTGGATAGCCGTCACCATAACCGATGCTGACTAACGCTGTTTTGGTATCTTGCATCGCAGTCCAGCGGCTGCCATAACCAATGCCGTCACCTGCGTTGACTGTTTGTAGCGCGATGATTTGGGCGCTAAATTCCATTGCTGGCTGTAAGTCCAAATCACGCGCACTTTTATCAGTGACAGGCGTACTACCGTAAAGCATGATGCCCGGACGTACCCAATCGTGATGATGCTCGGGGAAATTGACGATACCTGCTGAGTTGCACAATGAGCCTTTTACATCGCTGCTCACCGTTTCTCGTAACGTCTGTAGCATGTCGTTAAAGCGCTGGATTTGAATGGCATTTAGAGGATGAGCGCGGTCGTCGGCATTGGCAAAGTGAGTGGTTAAAATCAGCTGATAACCGGCTTTATGCAAACGTTTGGCTGCTGGAATCAGCGTTTGGTCATTAAAGCCTAAGCGGTTCATGCCAGTATTATATTTTAGCCAAACCACTCGAGTGGCGCTGGTAGTCGGTGGGGTTTTTTCTAATGCCCACATTAATTGCGGCTCATGATGAATCACGCAGCTGATATCATGCTCTATCGCTAGCTGCCATTCCTTGGCGGTAAATGCGCCTTCGATGAGACCAATGGTTTTATCCCAGCCAAGTTGTCGCGCTTCCAAGGCTTCTATCAAGGTTGCAACGCCGATACCATCAGCCTGTTGCTCGCCTTGTTGCAATGCTGGTAAGACAGCAGCGACGCCATGACCATAAGCATTGGCCTTGACCATAGCAAGAACTTTAGCCGTCGGTGCCAGTTTTTTAACTTGTGCCACATTATGAGTAATGGCGGCTGGTTTGATTGTGATAGTGCGCATAATTGCCTTCTTTATTGACAAAGTTATTTTTATTAGTAAAACGATTTCATTAAACAAATGATGTTATTAATAATGGGGTAAAGCAATAAAGCCAGTGCGTCATCAATTTGGCTGATGACGCACTGGCTAGTTTTATTCATAGTCGTTTTAAAGTTAAAGCTTATTATATGTATTGTTTAGTCAGCCGATTATTCATCATTCTCAAAGCTGACGTTTTGATAGTATTCTGGTGTCAGGTTAATAAAGCGGGTAAATTGCCCTTCAAAGCCTAAGCGGACGGTGCCGATAGGGCCGTTACGCTGTTTACCGATGATGATTTCAGCCACACCTTTGTGGTCTGAGTTTTCATTATAAACCTCATCGCGATAAATAAACATAATCAAATCGGCATCCTGCTCAATCGCCCCCGATTCACGCAAATCCGACATGATAGGGCGCTTATTTGGACGGTTTTCTAGACTGCGGTTAAGCTGGGACAGCGCAATAACCGGACATTCAAGCTCACGAGCCAAGGCTTTTAAACTACGAGAAATTTCCGAGATTTCGCCCACACGGTTACCGTCAAGACTAGGTACTTTCATTAGCTGTAGGTAATCGACGACGATAGCGCCAAGTTTACCATCATGATTTTTGGCAATACGGCGACAGCGCGAACGCAGCTCAGAGGGCGGCAGGGCGGTACTGTCATCGATATATAAATGCTTAGATTGCAAATGCTGAATGGCATTCATCATTTTTGCCCATTCATCTTCATTCATTTGCCCAGAGCGCAAGTGCGTCTGATTAATCGCACCCCAAGACGACAGCAAACGCATGACGATGGACTCCGCTGGCATTTCCATCGAAAATACCACCACGGGCAAATCTTCATTAAACAAAACGCCTTCTGCTAAGTTCATAGCAAAGGTGGTTTTACCCATAGACGGACGCGCCGCTACAATGATTAAATCGCCGGCTTGTAAGCCTTGGGTTTTGTTATTTAGCTCGACGAATGGCGTTTGTAAACCTATCATGCCGTCAGGATTAGACTTTAGCTCTTGAATCTTATCAATGACATTGGTCAATACTGAGGTAATACCAACGGGACCGCGTTGCTCTGCGCGTTTATTATGCTGCTCATTGATACTAAATATTTTTGCCTCAACATTGTCCAAGATATCGCTTACCGTTTGGTCTTTAGGATTATAGGCAAGGGTCAGCATGTCATTGCCCGTGGTAATGAGCTGACGTAAGGTCGACAGCTCACGCACGCGCTGTGCATAAGCAGTGAGGTTAAACAAAGTGGCAGGACTTTGGCTCAAAATATCGGCCAAATAGCTGTCACCGCCGGCACCTTTAAGCAATTTTTGTGCTTCCAACCAATCATGCACCATTACCGTATCGTAAGGCTCGTTGACCGCTGCCAAATGCGCAATTGCATCAAAAATATACTGGTGACGCCCCGCATAAAAATCGTCTTTGGTGACGATATCTGCAATCTTATCGTATGCCTCTTCGATACTCATCAAAGACGCCAGTAAGGCCTTTTCAATATCAATATTGTGCGGCGGTGTCTGATTGAGTAAGTCGTCGGTTTTTTCGTTGTCTGCCATGGGTGCCCAGTGTCTTAAAAGTCAGTTTCAAAAGTCGGTATAAAATTAATTATATAAGAGTATAAATAGCTATGTGCTATCAGTATTTATTTTAGGAGTGATACCGTCACGCAAGCGCGGCATAGCTCTACGAGAGAAGTACCAAAAGGTGGTCTCAGCGCTTGCTGGTAAATGCTACAATGAAAGGCGAAAGTTTAACACATTCTAGCGTTTTTTCGGCTGCTATCAGTAATTATCTATAAAAATGCCATCTGCTATGATATAAAATTTACGCCGGCTTAGACCCTCTTAAACGCTCGTTTTCGTAATAATAAATACAATAAAATCATATTCTTAATGTCGAAATAGGATATTTTACTATGCAAAAAAGACTACCATTATTAATCACAACCGGTGAGCCTGCTGGCATTGGTATGGATATCGTGCTGCTATTAGCAGCTGAGGGTAAATTGCACGATTTTAAGCGTCCAATCTGGGTTACTGCCGATAGCACCGCAATGCAAAAGCGCTCTGATATGCTGGTAACAGCAGGCGTGCTCGAGAGCTGTCCATTTTGGCAAATTGTCGATTTGGAAATAGAGGCCGATGAATTTTTAAATCAAATGTCACAGCAAATTATTGATGACAATGATGATAATGCGTTTATTTTGTTAAATACGTCTTGTGCTGAACCCGTTGTCTGCGGAAAAATTAATACTCGCAATTCGGCCATGGTTGCCAAGCAGTTGGATATCGCCCATCAGTTAGCGACCAACAAAACAGTCGCTGCCATCGTCACAGGGCCATTGCAAAAATCTGCCTTAATAGATGCTGATATTAAACTGCTCGATGGCACCATGTTTAGCGGTCATACCGAGTTTTTTATGCAGCAAAGTGGCTGTGAGAAAGTCGTGATGATGCTCGCCAATCAAGCCATGAAAGTGGCGCTTGTTACCACGCATTTAGCATTAAAAGACATACCTGCTGCTATCACCGCTGATAATGTACGCCAAACGGTGCAAATTGTCATTGACGATATGCGCGAGAAGTTTGGCTTAACGCAGCCACGTATTTTGGTTTGCGGTCTTAATCCGCATGCGGGCGAGGGCGGGCATTTGGGCGTTGAAGAGATTGAGATTATCAATCCCGTATTGCGTGAGTTTATCGACGTAGGCGTCGATATATCAGAAGCAATGCCAGCGGATACCTTATTTACCCCAAGACATTTGGCGAACTGCGACGCGGTCATTGCGATGTATCATGATCAAGGTTTACCAGTGCTCAAATCGCACGGCTTTGGCGATACAGTCAATCTTACCTTGGGGTTGCCGTATATTCGTACCTCAGTTGATCACGGTACGGCGCTTGATTTAGCAGGGCGCGGCGGCGCAAGTGCGACCAGCTTATACCAAGCACTCCTGATGGCCAATGAGATGGCAGATAAATCGCTTGTTAATGGACCTCTTGCATAAGTTAGTGCCCTAGTGGCATTTGTCACGCAGTACTGGGTAACTTTGTTGTGAATAACGGCTATTTATGAATCATCAAACACGGTCTAATATAAGTGGTTCTATTATACCAGTCTGTTATAAGTGGTCTGTTAATAGGTTTGAAGGGTGAAATAAGTGGTTCCCTTGGGGTATACTCAAAAAATAAATCCTTTAAACGATAAATCATCTATTAACAGTCTGGCTGTTCAAAAACTTGATTTTAAATCCATAGGCCTAGTTGTATGGCGTTTTGCCATATATTTGCCCAGTAAGGGTAAGCAAAACATTGGTAATTGAAAAGCACCCAGTAACGGTAGAAACACCGCACCCATAAAGGGTACAGTTATGGTGTAAGAAAGTAATACATTGCGTCCGCCACATACCAGCGCCGCGACAATAGCATTCTCATAGCCAAAACGCCGATATATTATATAAGCGGTAAAATAAAACACCAATGCCAATACCGAACTTAGCACTAGTAATAACAACGCTTGCCAGGGATTATGGTCAAACGTAGTACGAAATCCTGCCATCAGTCCCAGTGGAAACAACATCAGCAGTAAAATATTAAACTGCCCAATTTTGGGATAATAACGTGACAAAATAGCAGGTGGAACAAACCGACGCACTCCCACAGCTAGCACCATTGGCATGAAAATATAAACTAACAAGCGTTTGACATAAAGACCAACGTCTAAATTCGAACTTTCATTGCCTAATAGCCATAATACGCCTAATAATGTACAGGGCATAACGAGCGTAGCAGCGATAGTTTTTGCCGTCGCCAGTTGTGCATCAAATCCCACCGCATTGACCAACGCACCACTACCGAATAATGGGGCAGTGGCACCAAGACCTGCAATCGCCAATAGCCAATCGCCACGTACACCGAGTGCATAAGCAATTACTATTAAAGCTAGACTCATGCCCCCGCTTTGTAACAAGGCAAAAACCCATACATAGCTTGTCGCTATACGCTTTAAAAGTGCATATTGGTCAATGCCTAGTAAAGTAAAAAACATCAAGAAGAACAATATTTGGGGTAAATATACCAATACTGCATTGGATAAGTTTGGAAAAACAAAGCCCATAATTGCACAAACTGGCATAATTAATGTGCTATGGCGCGCAATAAAACTAAGCAGCATGGCCTTTCCTAATAAAAAATGTTTTTTTGATACATATGCTGAACCACGCTGGGATTGTTTGATATCCAACAATCTTAGAGAGTATTAAAATTCCGAGGTGTCTCATATACCTACCACATTGATGCCTGTATAGCGCATCGATCACAGATAGAATATGTATGGTAAGTACACCACGAAGTACACTGTGACTGTTTTAGCGAGTTAAAACGTTGATACCATTAGCCGACAGCTTAATATTCAAGTCCTCACTAGGGTACCATGCTTATTCTCATGATCGTCGTTATAATAAAGGATTTTAGAACAAAAATAAGGCACTGTGTCGGTTGTGCTAAGGTATGGGTAGTTTATTAATAATAATGTCTCAAAAATACAGTGTAATTATGAGCTGTGCTATAATTTCGTATCACAAAGCCAGCAAATAAAAGCGCATATAAATCCAGCACATTGCTGCCATAGCGCTATAGTCCATTTATCTTTTATCGATTAAGACCTTTTTATGTCCAAAACTACGTTTGATGCTCAATCTATTTCTAACAGCCTACGCGCTGCCAAACACCAACCGCGTAAACGCTTTGGTCAAAACTTCTTACATGACCGTAGTGTTATACGTGAGATTGTTGAGAGCATTCGTTTAGAGCGTGACGATAATTTGGTCGAGATTGGACCCGGTATGGGCGCGCTAACAGAGCCGCTATTAGCAGAAGTCGATGCGATGACCGTGGTCGAGCTGGATCGTGATTTGGCAGATAGTTTGCGCATTCGTATTGGGGCTAATAGCCATCCAAACTTTACGATTATCAAAGACAATGCCATGCATGTTGATTATCGTCAGCTATATAGTCCTGAGCGCGGTAAGCTGCGCGTGGTGGGCAATCTACCGTATAATATTTCTACGCCGATACTCTTTCATTTGCTCAGTTATGCCGATGTCATTCAAGACATGCATTTTATGCTGCAAAAAGAAGTGGTTGAGCGTATCACCGCTGACGTTGGCAGCAAAACCTATGGTCGTCTATCGGTCATCATGCAATACCATTGCGATACCGATTATTTATTGACCGTACCGCGCGGCGCCTTTAATCCGCCGCCAAAAGTCACCAGTGCGGTTTTTCGCTTGACACCGCATATCAATAAGCCAATTGTAGCAGAAGATGAGGAATATTTCGCACTTGTGGTACGTGAGACCTTTAACCATCGCCGTAAGACACTACGCGCTATTTTTAAAAATTCTACGTTATTGCCGACGCTGAGCGAAGCCGATTTCGCCGCTTGCGACATCGATCCACAAGCGCGTCCGGAAGTGTTAAGTGTGAAAGATTTTGTCAATTTAAGCAATCAAGCGCGTCACTTAGCCTCTTAATTTATTAGACGCTTAATTTATCAAACAAAAATGATAGAGGGTTTATGAGTTTTCGCCATCAATATGTCATCGGTGATTTGCAGGGTTGCTATGCGGCCTACCTGCAATTACTTGAAACTTTAGATTTTGACCCAGCGCAAGATAAGTTATGGTTTGCCGGCGACTTGGTGGCACGCGGTGAAGATTCGTTAAGTACCTTACGTCATGTCAAAGCACTATGTGAACAAGGAGCTGCGGCAACGGTATTGGGTAATCACGATATCAATTTAATTGCGGTTTGGCGCGGGGCAACAGCGCTCAAGAAAAAAGATAAGACCGCACCTATCTTTGCTGCCGATGATTGCGATGAATTGTTAGAATGGCTACGCCATCAGCCACTACTGGCTTATCCTGATGAGCAGACGGTATTGGTACACGCGGGTATCCCACCGCATTGGACGATTAAGGCGGCGGCGAAATATGCACAGCAGTTAGAGGTCCAACTAAAAGGCAGCTTAGAACAGCTTGATCGCTTATTGCCGAATCTATATAGCAAAACTGCCGATGAGTGGCATGCAGACATTCATGGCTACACAAAGATGCGCGCGATAGCCAATTACTTCACTCGAATGCGTTTGTGCAAACAAGACGGCTCGCTTGAATTTGATTTTTCAGCAGGATTAGATGAGCCCATGCCAAAGGATTTTTTGCCTTGGTTTGAATGGCAAGTACCACGTGCACGCAAGATTTTATTTGGTCATTGGGCGGCGCTTAACGCTGATGTTGATTTGCCGCATGCGCGTGCGCTTGATGGTGGCTGTGTTTGGGGTAACTATTTATTTGCTTATCGCTTGGGCGACGGCAAAGCCATCACCTCAAGTTCTCACTGCCTACCACCAACAGAAGAGCCAACAGAACAATAGTCATACCACATTATATGCTATAGTGAGTGAAAAGTAATATCGATACATCACGCACTGCTGATATCAACTTTTCTTGCTTGCTGTGCCTGCTCAGACAGAGGGTACAAAAAATTGATATCAGCGATACCGTAGCGTTTTTTAGGTTATTTTGACTATATTTTCTGAGATAAAATCTGTAAAAAAATAATTTATCATCTAATTCGTAAGTTAAAAAAACCGTTAGTCAAGCTGCTATTTAAGCCACCAACGCCGTTCCCTTAACTGGGTAGGTTTGGTGGTTTTTTCGGTTTAGGCAAGGGCGTTTTGGCATCGCCAGCAGCTTTACTATCAGGATTGCTGTCGTCGTCTTTATACGACTTATCGTATTGAATGTCATTACTATAAGGGACGCTATTTAGCTCCTCATCTATTAGCCCATCATCGAGGTCGATCGTTTTTTTGGCGCTTACTGGCTTAGTAGTACTGTGCGTTTCTCGACTTTTCAGCGCCGCGTCGGCATAGCTATCCGATATATTATTATTATAATATATATCAGTAATAGCTTGCTCATTTTGCATGCTTTTTTGCTTAGATTTGGGCAGGATTTTGACGTCAGATAAACGGCGTACCACATAGTTATGCGGTATGGTCTGTCCGCCTTTATGGGGGCTGGTATCATCAAAAATCATATGTCCTTGACTGTCAATTCGAGCGTACTTCATAGGCTTATCACGCGGCCAGATAAAGTCAGAAGGATGGGTGAGCAGGTGACTAGAAAGTTGCTTGGTTAAACGGCTCCACTCCATAAATTTGACTTCTTTGGAGCGCAGTGCGACAAACAATGCTAGCGAGAAGCTGACTACAAGGTTCGTCATACCGATAAGGGCAACGCCTAAAATAGAGGTAAGTACAATGGTCCAATCTAGTTGGCTCGACGATAGATTAAATAAGCCATGAGCTAAATCCGCAGAGGCAAAAGCAATGTGGCGGATATCGATAGGTAGGCCAAATATAAAACCTATGGTAGCGGTACTGCCTAGAAATACGCCAAATATAAAGTTGCCCATAATGGCGCCGAGATTGGCTTCGATAAAGCCGCCCAAACGCTGAAGCCAAGCTTTGGGTAATAAGTATTGCAAAAGCTTATGACGCTGAATACGGGCGCCGATTTGGTTGTAAACCGCCAAATTATCATAGTAACCCGCGATAAGACCAGACAAAAATAAATACACACCAGCGATAGCTGCATGGGGAAGCGCCAAGGAGTGAAAGGGGTCAAGATTATGCAGCAAATGTGCGGCTTTATCAGTGTTCACCATTGCTTCGCCCGTATTATGCAGCCAAACGAAAGAGATAGTTAGGGCAACGGGTATGGCCACCATAACATTACCCATGATGGCAACGAACTGTGTTCGTAAGATATCGACTACCAATTCTGATAACTTATTTAACTGATGCGATTTCTTACCAGAACCATCAGATATCGTAGAGGCGATTGCCGCTGCCGTCATAGCGGGCTGCTTGGTGGCGACCGTACCATGGACGATATGAATAAAAACAAAGCCCAAACCATAAATCATGCTATTGATAAAGGCGCGTCCCATCGGTGCAAGCGCCAGATGGTACGCCAATATCTTAGTGGTCGCCATAAAAGCAATGATAAAGCCACCGATAGAGGCTTTTTTAAACATCTTCTGATAACCAGATTTATCGGTACTAATATAATGCTCACCAACGCGGCTGGCGTTTTCGGTGACTTTACGCGACAGCAGCTTGGTATTATTATCAATCAGATAGCCAATACTATAGCGGCGGCTAGCGGTGGTAATCAGCGCTTGAATCAGCTCAATGATGGCCTGATCGCGCTTATCATAATTGTCTGCTACCAGCTCAGTTAAGATACGCATGCGCTGCAAGCTTTGATCCAAACGCAGCATCATATTGGTTAGGCGGATAGAGATACCGGTTTTATAAATGCGCTTACGTATGGTGGCAACGATATCTTCGCATTGCTCAATCATCACTAGTAATGGCGCAGGATCGACCGCTTTGTCAGGGATAATATCGGTTAGAGTGTCAAGCTCATGCGCTTCTCGGTATTGATTGACGTACAGCACAGCTTCTTGATTTTGTGCCACAAATGACGCCGAGTAATTGAGCATTTGCGGATAAAATTCCATCAAATCTGGATGCAAGCCGATGCCGCTAATCCGATACGATAAAATGATAATCGCGTTCAAAATACTGTTTTTTGCCGTTGCGACCAAGTTTAAATGCTGCTCATTGACCTTGAGTAGGCCGACCATCTCATCCCATTTGTCTTTGTCAATATTGGCAAGCCAGCGCTCATCAGAGCGTCTGTCAAACAAATAACCGACCAATTCTATGACAGAATCTTCTTGTGGCAGCAGGGGTAAAAAACGATGACCGATAAGGCGGCGCAGACTATTAAAAAAGCCTTGATCCGACATGATGCCCGTATCGGTATATAACGCAATTTGGCGATATTCAATGATGAGTTTTAAAACGAAGCTTGACAGTCCATCGGCATATTCTGGATGCTGACGTAAAATATCAATCAAATCTTGCATCTTTTGATTGGCTAACGCTGGCTCTTTGTCGCTGACACGTAGCTCATCGATTAAGCGCTTGAGTACCGCAGGATCTGGCACATCACTTAAGGCAGTTATCTGTTGTAAAATGTGTTTTATTTCTGACACATTGCATCCCTTATGGTAGTTATTTCAATCATTGTTATTATTGAGTATGGGCAAGGAGATATTTTTTTTAGCAAATGCTGTGTTTATCAATGTTGTAATAAGTGAGGGGAGTTTTTGAGTGTTAATTTTTAGCGTGCCAATGCATCACTTTACTGTTTAAAACTAAAAAACCCTTATTAAAGTTAATACGCTTAGCTCTGCGTTATTTTAATCGTAACTATCTCTCGGCGCTTAATTATTTTGTTAGCAGTTATTCTGACCTTTAATATGCTGATTTCTCGTATTTCTTTAATTCGTCTAATTTCTTTAATGGCTGCCACAATATTTTGGAAAAAAAAGGGACAGTAGCGTGACTGTCCCTTTTATTGTTGTACGGTATGGCTTACTTTATTATAAAAGTAAACAATTAGCTAGCAGGTACATCAAAGTAACTAAGATCAAAGTTCATCATTGGATCACTGCCAGCTTTTACCATCTGCGCGTGAGCGTCGATGCGTGGCAAGATACGACCGACGAAATAATCGGCAAGCTTGGCTTTATTGGTGTAGAACTCACCTTCTTTACCATTCGCAGCTTCGACCATGAGTGCAAACATATACGAGTAGGCAAGGTAGCCAAACGCATGCATGTAATCAACGGCACAGCCATTAATTTCACTCTTACGTGCGCCAATATTGCTAAGTACCGTGGTGGTTAACTCTTCAATCGTATCAGCAGCGTTTAGCGTTGCTTGCTTAATACCATGATCTGCTTGCATATTATTGACAAAGTCACGAATCTCACCTAAGAAATGAGTGACGTATTTGCCATTATTTTTCGCCACTTTACGACCTAATAGGTCAAGCGCTTGAATACCGTTGGTGCCTTCATAAATCTGGGCAATACGAGTATCACGAACGATTTGCTCCATACCCCATTCGCGGATATAGCCGTGACCGCCAAATACTTGCTGGCAATCAATGGTCGCTTCTAATGCTTTATCGGTCAAGAACGCTTTAGCAACTGGCGTCAGGAGGGCAACGCGCGCTGCTGCTGCTTGAGCGGCCTCAGGATCGGTACTAAATTTCTCTTGATCAAGGTTTTTGGCAACATACATCGCAAAACAACGTGACGCTTCAGTATTGGCTTTAGCATTTAACAGCATGCGACGTACATCGGCATGATGAATGATGGCATCGGCTGGTTTTTCTGGGCTTTGAATTTGCGTGTCGCTACGGCCTTGACCTCGGTCATTAGCATATAAAGCAGCGTTTTGATAAGCAAGCTCAGAACCACCTAGGCCCTGTAGACCCATGGTTACGCGCTCATAGTTCATCATAATGAACATTGAAGACAGACCGGTATTTTCTGCACCAACCATCCAGCCTTTGGCGTTGTCAAAGTTCATCACACAAGTGGCAGAGGCTTTGATGCCCATTTTGTGCTCAATAGAGCCAACTGCTAAAGTGTTGCGCTCGCCTAAGCTACCATCTTCATTAACCAAGAATTTTGGTACCACAAACAGCGAAATGCCTTTTGAGCCTTCTGGCGCATTTGGGGTTTTTGCCAATACCAAATGAATGATATTTTCTGTGAGGTCGTGCTCACCGCCGGTGATAAAGATTTTGGTACCAGAGATGTTATAGCTACCATCGTCGTTTGGCACGGCTTTGGTTTTGATAATACCTAAGTCAGTACCAGCATGCGGCTCAGTCAAGCACATAGTACCCGACCATTCACCGTTGTACATTTTCTCTAAGTAAGTTTGCTTTTGCTCTTCAGACGCCGCCGCATTTAAGCAAAGCGTTGCGCCTACGGTTAGGTTTGGATATAGAGCAAATGACTGGTTGGCGGTAAATACCATCTCTTCGGTCAACATAGTGACCATTTTTGGGAAACCTTGACCGCCGTACTCAGAGTTACCACTTAAGCCAACCCAACCTGATTCGGCATACTGCTTATAGGCGTCTTTAAAGCCAGTAGGGGTGGTGACAACGCCATTACCTTCAAAGGTTGCGCCTTCTTCATCACCGCTACGATTGATAGGTAATAAGACGTTTTTTGACAATTTTGCCATTTCTTCCAAAATCATATCGACAGTTTCCATATCGACATGAGCAAGGTTTTCGTTGTTTTGCCAAAATTCAGGCGCCTTAAATACGTCGTTTAGGATAAAGCGCATGTCGTTAAGGGGGGCATTATAAACAGCCATAAACATTCCTTTGGTTTAAATAAATAAAAGTGAGTAGGGCAAAGCGTTCAATTTTCTTGTGAGTGCAGCTTAAACATAGATAGTTAAAGTTTAGCAAATTAGCGTAACGACGGGTGGTTTTCTTCGTGAATTGTGCGTCCACCAAAAACTATTAGCAATAAAGCCGCTAAGAAAATCGGCAACACACCTAAGTATGTTGCCGATAGGAACTGCTTGTTAAAATAGATACTACACTTGCAACGTTCTATAAGTTAAAACGCAAATTGATCAACGTCCATGGTCATGTACGGCTCAACACCAGTGCTGATGCGCTGTACGTGCGTGGTGGTACGTGGCAATAATTTTGCAAAGTAGAATTGCGCGGTTTTGATTTTGGCATCGTAAAAGGCTTTTTCGCCAGTACCGTCCGCCAATGCAGTTTGCGCAACCAAGGCCATACGCGCCCATAAATAAGCTAATGTGACATAACCGCTGAAGTATAAGTAGTCAACTGCTGCACCGCCAACCGCATCTGGGTTTTCAGTCGCTTGCATACCGATACGCGCGGTCAAATCGCCCCATTCTTTGACGTGTTTGGCAAGTGGGCGGATAAATTGACCCATTTGATCGTTGTCTTTGTTCTCTTCGCAGAAAGTTTGGATGACTTTGACAAAGTTGGCAAGCATTTTACCTTGTGAGCCCAATACTTTACGGCCGAGTAGGTCAAGCGCTTGGATTTCAGTGGTACCTTCGTAGAGGCAAGCAATACGGGTATCACGGACGTTTTGCTCCATGCCCCACTCACTGATAAAGCCGTGACCGCCATAAACCTGTACGCCATGGTTAGCCGCCTCTAGACCAGTTTCAGTCAAGAATGCTTTAGCAATCGGTGTCAATAGTGACAGCATTTGGTCAGCAAATTTAAGATCATCGCCTTCGCCTTTTGCTACAGTATCCGCAAAGTGTGAGAGGTAATAAACGAGGGCACGACCGCCTTCAGCAAAGGCTTTTTCGGTCAATAGCATGTTACGAACGGCTGGGTGAACGATGATAGGATCAGCGACTTTTTCTGGTGCTTTAGCACCTGATAGTGAGCGCATCGCTAAGCGGTCTTTGGCATAGGTTAATGAGCCTTGGAACGCATACTCTGCTGCCGTTAAACCTTGAACGGCGGTACCGATACGGGCCACGTTCATAAAGGTAAACATACACTGTAGACCGCGGTTTTCTGGGCCAATCAAATAACCAGTGGCGCCATCAAAGTTCATCACGCAAGTCGCTGACGCTTTGATACCCATTTTGTGCTCGATAGAACCACAAACGACGTTGTTGTTTTCACCAAGGCTGCTGTCTGCGTTGACCATGACTTTAGGCACGATAAACAGCGAGATGCCTTTGGTGCCAGCAGGCGCGCCTGGTAAACGAGCCAAACAGATATGGATAATATTGTCAGTTAGGTCATGCTCGCCCGCTGAGATAAAGATTTTTTGACCAGTGATGCTATAAGTGCCGTCATCGTTTGGCTCAGCTTTGGTGCGAATAATACCTAAGTCAGAACCCGCATGCGCTTCAGTCAAACACATAGTACCTGACCATTCGCCGGTGACCATTTTTTCAAGGTAAGTTTGTTTTTGCTCTTCAGTACCATGGTGCTCGATGGTTTGAATCGCGCCATGTGATAGGCCAGGATACATAGAAAATGACCAGTTCGCCGTGCCAACCATCTCATTGATAACTGTTGATAATGAGAACGGCATGTTTTGACCGCCGAATGCCTCTTCAGCAGACAAGGCTGGGAAGCCAAGCTCGCAGTAGGCTTTATAAGCTTCTTTAAAACCTTTTGGCGTAGTGACAGTACCGTTGTCAAAATGACAGCCTTCCGCGTCGCCGCTTTGGTTTAATGGAGACAGCTCATTTTCCGCAAAGCTTGCCGCCATCTCAAACAGACTGTCCATCAACTCACGATCCGCTTCTTGGAACGCAGGTAAGGTTTTGTAGTGACTTTCGCTGTCAAGTAACTCATGCATCACGAATTGGATATCACGTAGGGGCGCTTTATATTGCATAACTTCCTGTCCTTTTTTAGGATGCGACCGGCAGTAAAACAGCAACTGTCATCGACTATTATGAATAGTCTGAGTTGCCAACTGTTTACTGTTAAAGGGTTTGTCTGTATCAATAACGGACAACAACACCGATCATATGAAATAAATTGAGAAGAGTGAAAAAGAATTATGATTGTATTCGTAAATTCTTGGTAAAAGATAGGCGTTCACTGACAAATATACAAGTTTGGTGACAATACTGATAAGTCATCAACCTGTATTGCATCCTATATATCATCGAGCTTATACGCCAAAAACTTAAGCATTATTTAACAATAAGAGTAGAAAAATTCAAACAATATCACTTTAATAAATCTCGCTTTGATAAATAATCCTAAGGACGGTCATTTTTAGACAAATGTTGCTGCGTAAGCATCTTAGTTGCCTCGTCCGCCGTCATCGGTTTACCAAACCAATAACCTTGACCGTACTGACAACCCATACTAAGCAATAAATCACGTTGCTGCTCGTTTTCAATACCTTCGGCGATAACGTGCATATCAAGCGCTTCTGCTAAATCCAAAATTGCTTTAACAATGGCGCGCTGCGTACGGTCATTGGTAATCTTAGAGATAAAGCTTTTGTCAATTTTAATAAAATCAAACGGATATTCTTGTAAATAGCTTAACGAGGCAAAACCTGTACCAAAGTCATCGAGCGCCAGACAGATGCCAAGTTCTTTAAGTAAATCCAGTTGTTTTTTGACATTGGCATGGCGCTGTATCAATGAAGATTCGGTCACCTCTATGTGCAGTTGGTGAGCGGCAAGTTTATGGCTGTCTAACAAGTTACTGACCAAGACAAAAAAATCAGGATGGCTAAACTCGGCCGCATCGGCGTTGATACAGATGTGCTGCTCAAAGCCCAAATCTTGCCAAACGGTCAATTGCTTGGCAATTTGGTTCGCCATTTGTGAAAACAGCTCAAACGATAATTTATGAGAAATGATGGCATCCATAAAATCGGCGGGTCTTAGTAAGCCGCGAGTAGGATGTTGCCAGCGCACCAACGCCTCAAAACCGCTAATCACACCCGTATCTAAGGCGAATTTTGGTTGGTAATACGGCACAAATTGACATTCGTTGCTGGCCGTCCTAAGCTCAGACTCTAACTGTATATCGTGTGCATTCTTCTCGTTAATCGATTTATGATACCAACAGACATCATCGCCGCCTTGCTGCTTGACGTAATTCAAGGCTTTTTCAGCCTTGGTCAATAAGCCGATGAACTCATTGCCATTTTCAGGAAAATAGCTGACCCCAACCGAGATATGACAATAGACTTGTGCTTCTTTTGCCACACTGTCATTTAAGAAAAAAGGGCGCTCGCACATTTGCATTAAACTGTCTAATTGATGGCGCACCATGTTGGCATCATTACATTCGAATAATAAAGCAAAGTCGTCACCGCCAAAATGGGAAAAACAGCGTAAATTATCCAGCTCCAACTCGGTGATACGTAAGACAAAACTTTCTACCAGTTTGTTGATGCCATCTGGTCCCAATAAGATAGCAAGGTTGCGATAACGGTCAATGTTAAAACGCACGACCACCACTTCTTGGTAGCTTTCTATTAACAACTCACTGGTTTGACTTAAAAATACTTTACGGTTTGGCAGTCCAGTTAGCTGGTCATAATTTAACAGATGGGCGACCTTTTTTCTGTTTTTAGCCAGCGTCGCCATATTACGTATGGTACCAACGTAATAAGGGGTGTCTTCTAAGTAAATTTTGCGATAGGTGATATGACAGTCAAGTATTTCGCCATAGCGATTTGCCATCGAAAAATCAATTTCACAAAATCCTGTACTGTCTAAACTGTTAATCAGATTTCTAAGCACACCTTGCTCTTCTTCAGACAAAAACTCGGCTGCATAGATACCAAGCGGACGGCCAAGCAAAAATTTTTCTGTATAGCCAAGCATCAGCTCATAGTTCGCATTAACGGATAGATAGCGCAGTTTGTCGTCCAATATAAAGATAGCGTCTTCAAATTGCTCGCACAGCTTGACCAATAATTGCTGTTTATCCGATATTGGCATAGGGGTAAAATCGGTCATAATAGGACTCATAACATCAAATTGAATAATAAATGGCGATGTAGCGATGGCAATTTGATGCCTACATATGTAAGGTGTGCAGGGTTGCCAACGAAGCCAATGTCGCTAGGGCAACGACAGGCGCAGTTTCGGTACGCAGCACCCTAGGTCCAATTTGCCACGGTGCAAAACCAACGTCAGCAGCTTTGGCGCACTCATCAGCGCTGAGCCCGCCCTCAGGTCCGATTAGTAATTCAATATAAGGCGCCTGTTGTTTCAAAACGACGGGCAGCGCCTCAGGCATCAGCGGCTGTCCTGATGCTGGCACGCTTAGCTGCAGACGTAAATCTGCTGGTTGCTGTAATGCTTGATAATAGGCATCCTTACTTAGCTCAGCGACGATTGGGCTAACTGCCATCTCTTTGTCGTTATCATTTTCGTTGGCCGCTATATTTGACAGCCAGTCATCAATCGATAATGGCGCGATAATAAGGGGCGGGCGATTAAGGCCGCATTGCTCACAGGCAGCAATCGCCACTTGCTGCCAATGTGCCAGTTTTTTCTCCACTTGCGCAGGTTTTAGGTTGACCTCACCGTGATGGCTACTCAATAGTTGAATAGCAGTGACACCAAGCTCAGTGGATTTTTGAATGGCGTAATCCATGCGCTCGCCGCGACTCATCACCAGTCCGATTTTAGTTAAGATAGCGACGTTACGGTCAGTTTCTAGGTGTGATAATAACGTCGCAGTGGCCTGTTTTTTACTGATGCTATTCAGCTGTACCTGATATTCACCGCCAAAACCGTCAAATAAAATACCTGTGTCGCCGTTATTGGCGCGCAGTACACGGCACCAATGATGGACAATACTTTCGGTCAACTCGACGTTAGCACCGATAGCTAAGGTGCTCAGTTGTGGCCAGGTTGGGGCATTTTTATCACTGCTATCGCTACTGGTGGCATAAAAGAAACGTCGCAAAATTACTTATTCCTATAATGGGAGTCATGATATTTTTCAATATCTTAGCAGAATATCATTTGGGTGGGTAAAGGGATTGTCATAAGTAGAATTGGCATAAATGCAATTCCCATACCAAAAAAGACCGGCGCCCCTAAGAACGCCAGTCATTCAGCAATACATTCGATAAATATTTAAGCAATCAAGCCTAAAGCTTCGACTAAGCGTTTATTTGGCTCAACCTTATTCATGCTATAAAAATGCATGGCAGGTACGCCCTCAGAGATTAGACGCTCACACAAACGATAAACGACATCAAAGCCGAACTCTCGGATAGCAGTACGGTCATCGCCAAAATCTGCCAAGCGCTTACGCACGTAACGTGGGATATCAGCGCCACAGCTATCAGCAAAGCGTACGAGATTGCTTGAGTTGGTAATCGGCATGATGCCAGCGACCAAAGGCTGCGCTACCGTGTCAATACCGCGTTTTTCTAAGGTATCACGCAGATATAAATAGCTATCGGCATTATAGAAAAACTGGGTAATCGACGCATTGGCGCCCGCTTGATATTTATTCACCAAATTGTCGACATCAAATTCAAAGCTACGTGCTTGCGGATGCATCTCAGGGTAGGCTGCGACCTCGATACGGAAGTGATCGCCTGAATATTCGCGGATAAACTTTACTAAGTCTAAGGCAAACGGCAGTTCTCCCATACCGACCTGACCTGACGGTAAATCACCACGCAAGGCAACCAAGCGTGTGATGCCCAAACTTTTATAAAGATCGAGTAGTTCAGCGATTTGACTTTTGTCATCACCAATACAAGACATATGCGGCGCAATATCCGTGTCACCGCGCGCACACAACGCTTGCACGATATCAAGCGTGCGGCCACGGGTTGAACCGCCAGCCCCATAGGTCACCGAAAAATACGCAGGTGATAGCTTATTTAACTCATCATAAGTGCTGAGGAGTTTTTCATGGCCTTGCTCGGTTTTGGCTGGGAAAAACTCGAAGGAAAAAGTAGGCTTAGTCACAGTCTGACTCCTATTAGTATTTATAAGCGTCAGGCTTAAACGGACCTTCGACAGGTACGCCTAGATACTCGGCTTGTTTTTCAGTCAGTTTCGTCAATGTACCGTTAAAGCCTGCAACCATTGCCGCCGCAACTTCTTCGTCAAGTTTTTTCGGTAACACTTTAACGTATAAATTATCAAAGCGCTCATCGACTGGCAGCTCAGCGAATTTTTCTTCAAACAAGTACATTTGTGCCAATACTTGGTTAGCGAATGAGCCATCCATCACGCGCGATGGGTGACCAGTAGCATTACCTAAGTTCACCAAGCGACCTTCAGCAAGCAAAATCAAATAATCGTTTTCGTCATCCGAGCGGAACACTTGATGCACTTGTGGCTTAATCTCAACCCAGCGCCAATTGTCACGCATAAATTGCGTATCAATTTCGGTATCGAAGTGACCGATATTACAGACGACCGCACCCGGTTTTAGGGCGGCTAACATATGTTTGTCACAAACGTGATAGTTACCGGTAGTGGTAACAATTAAGTCAGTATCTTCTAATAGACGAGTGTTGATGTTTTCTGCGCCGCCAGTGTTATCGCCATTGATATAAGGTGACAATACTTCATAGCCGTCCATACAGGCTTGCATAGCACAGATAGGATCAACTTCTGATACACGGACAATCATGCCTTCTTGACGTAAGCTTTGGGTAGAGCCTTTACCCACATCGCCATAACCGATGACTAAAGCGCGGCGACCGGCAAGGAACATATCGGTAGCACGTTTGATGGCGTCATTTAAGCTATGACGGCAGCCGTATTTGTTGTCATTTTTAGACTTGGTAACCGCATCGTTGACGTTGATAGCCGGTACTTTTAGCGTACCTTTACCCAGCATTTCAACCAAACGATGGACACCTGTAGTAGTTTCTTCGGAGATACCATGGATATTATCAAGCATTTGGGCATAATCATTATGAATCAAAGCAGTCAAATCACCGCCGTCGTCCAAGATTAAGTTTGCATCCCAAAGCTGACCGGACTCTTCACCGCCAACGTGAATTTGTTGACGCAAGCACCACTCGTACTCTTCTTCGGTTTCGCCTTTCCAAGCATAAACAGAGATACCAGCAGCAGCAATTGCTGCCGCAGCATGGTCTTGGGTTGAGAAGATGTTACATGAGGTCCAGCGTACTTCTGCACCTAGCGCGACAAGCGTCTCGATGAGGACAGCCGTCTGAATAGTCATGTGGATACAGCCAGCGATTTTTGCGCCTTTAAGCGGCTGGTCGGCTTCGTAGCGACGACGTAAACCCATCAGGGCAGGCATTTCGGCTTCAGCTAGGGTGATTTCACGGCGACCGTAATCAGCAAGGCTAATGTCGGCGACTTTATAGTCAGTGAAAGAGGGATCGATCGTATGGGCAGATGGGGTGTTAGACACTGCGTCCATAATATGCTCCTATCAGTTAATAGATAAAAAGAATAAAAACGCAGGTGCCGTTATTTGCGCTGTTCATAACCAAAAATGGTCATAAACAGTTAACCGAGCCTAACATAATAAATGATTTGCAAAGCAATAAAGCTTAATTGCAGTAATCGATGATTATGGCGCAACACCTCTCGGAGGTCGTTATTGTAATTGATGAGGATTAATTTGTCACCTATTGGCTGCGGAAAATCGTAAGTGCTTACGTCATAAAAAAAGGCCATCGATTGATGCCCTTTTCTTTGTTTATATAAATGCTGGATGGTGACGCTAAATGTTTTTAAAACCAGTTATAAGTTAGTGAGGTGAAGAAATTAATACCATCTTGGTTATAACGTGAACCATATTCTCCAAAAATTTCATTAGTTGAATAATCTACGTTAGTTAAGTTGTTGATACGGCTTGTCCATGTTAGGTTTGGGCTAAGGTAATAATTACCACTAATGTTAATTAGTGTATAGTCATCCATAAAAGTACTATTGTCTGCTGAGTTATACGTCTTGCCAACATATTCAGCTTCAGTACGAATATCAAAATCAGTTGCTTGATAACCTACGTAAATAAGCCCAGTATCTTCAGGATGAAATACTAACTGTTTACCTTTATTGACTTCTGAGCGATTTTCGGCATTTGTATACGTATAATGTCCACCAAATAGAACATTACTTAATTGCCAGTCTGAGGTGAAACTATAGCCTGATAGTTTAGCTTCAGCTACGTTACGTGCTTGGTATTTCCCCGTAGCTTCGTCAAATTCATTATTAATGAGATTATCAACATCACCACTAAAGCCAGTTAACCGTGTATTTTGAAAATTGGTGTTTGATTCAACAAATAACTCTATATTTTTGCTTTTCTCAACTTTTAAATCCTCATTCGGTACATAATATGAGCTTTCAACGTATAAGTCATTTAAAGAAGGTGCTCTATATCCTGTAGCGAAGCTTGTACCAATACGCAGGTTAGGTATTAGTTTAAAAGCATAGCCTAGACCAAACGTGGTTTCATCATCAAATTGAGAGTTATCATCAAAACGTACATTCGCTTGAAAATCATGTCTACTCTCATTAACTTGATAGCCCAAAAAACCACTCTTTACTTTACGTTCATCGATTTTATAGCTATCGACCCCGTTAGCTGGTGTTTTATCATTAATGTCTACTCCTTGCTTTAGCCATTCACCACCAGCCTGTACTTGTCCTATAGGTAACTGATAGGTGCTTAACAAATTAACCTGTTTTTGTTTCGTTTCAAATTCATCACCTACCTTATTATCCAACTTATCCAAACTCTGACCTGCCGTTAAGCGTAATCTCAGCTTATCGTTTTCGTATTGTGAAAATGCGGACACGGCACCATTTTCTTGCTCGATTTCTGCATCAGCGCTATTATTAAAATCATCGAATTCAGTCGTTGATTTAGCAAAAAGACCTGTTGCACCAATGCTGATATTTTGTGTTAGAGGAATGCTAGTATTAAGGGAAAAGTTATTGCTTTTAAAACCATCATCATCTCTATTATTACCAGTTTGGTATTCAAGGGCGCTAATACCCTTAGTTTGGTTGCGACTAGCCGATAGGCTGAGTTTACCGCCCTGAGCATTTGCAAACTGTGCAGTAGCACCGTAAACGTAATGATCATTTGAACCAACGCCAGCAGTGGCTGAGAAATTGGTTTGTTTAACATCAGTGCCTTTGGTAAAAATTTGGACAACGCCGCCCATCGCATCAGAGCCATAAATACTAGAGCCCGAAGCGCCGTATAAAATTTCAATACGATCAATTTGATCTGTCGGCAATAAAGCTAGAGCAGGCTGACCGGTTGACATCGAACCATAACGTACGCCATCAATCAATATTAGTATACGTTTGCTATCATAACCGCGTACATAAAAGTTACTGCTACTACTCATACCGCCATCTTGCTTGATGCTAAAACCTGGCTGACGCTTGATCACTTCTAATGCTGTTTGTCCCTTAAAACGCTGCAACTCTTCCTTATCAATCACCCGAGTTTGGGCAATGACATTACTGGTCTTAGTTGGCGTCCGCGTCGCCGTCACGACAATTTTATCAAGCTCAACTTGTGGCAACTCGCTGCGATTGATAACGCTACTATCACCAGTCGCAGCTGTGGCACTAATAGCAAATCCGCCTAACGCACTTAAGATACACAACCGCAGATAGGTAGTCGAAGATGAACGTGATAAAGCCATATTGAATTCCAAAGTTGAATGACAAATTGAACAAATTAAAAAGTTACAGAAGTGAAAGTCTAAAAGTAAAAAGTTACAAAAAATAATACGAATATTACATAAGGTTATTATCTATAAAACCAGCACATTTATAAACTACTTTGTCCTAATATTTATTCAGCATACGCTGAGTGGTGCTCATGATGGTTGAGGTTTATCTGGGTTGTTTAGCTATTTCCAGTGTTTTTTAGGCTTTTAAATAAGTATCATCTGTAAAGGCAAGCCCTATTTTAAACAGTAATAAAAACATTCAATCAAACGCATTGCTGTGATTAATAATTGCTATTATAGTGGCAAATTTCATTTATTTTTTTGTGCTGCCATTCATAAAGTTAAGAGGTTTGTTTTGTCTATTCAGCGTCATCTGAGTGCTCGTACTGCGACATCTTCATCATTTACATCTTTAAAAACAAAAACGCCGCTCATGATAACGGTGTTTTTATTTGCGATGATAGTGAGTGCATTAAGCGTCATTTTTTCACATGGTGCGCTTGCTGCCGAAGCCAGTATATTGGGCGTGGGTGGTCAAACTGAAGAGGTGGCCAACACTTCGACCCCTGATTCTTTCGGACGTGACACGCCGCGCCATACTGTACAAGGCTTTATTAAAGCATTGGGCGATAACGACTATCTGCTGGCCAGTAATTATCTAAATTTATCCAAGTCTGATAATCCCACCACTGTGGTGCGCCAATTTAAGCAAGCACTCGATGCGGGCGGGCGGTTTCAGCCTGATTTGCAAATTAACAATACGCCTGAGGGAAATTTAAGCGATCAGCTACCGCCAAGCCAAGAAAACGTCGGCGTGATTAATGTCGGTGATAAGAGCGTGCCGCTGGTGCTCGAAAGAGTAGCCTCTAAGCAAGGCGAGCAATATTGGCAGTTTTCAAACGATACCCTAAGCTCGATACCAGAAGTGATAGAGAATTATCAGCCGACGCTGGTTTCGCGCTACACCATTGACTCATTAGATGGTAAAAAGCTATTTGGTTATCAGATTTCTGATATATTGGCGGCATTAGCCATTATAGTCAGTAGTTTTATCTTCACTTACATCGTGGTTTGGCTGCTCTATTATTTATTAAAACTGATTTATCCTCGCCTACGAGGTGAGACGTTACCTTTACCTAATAATGTGATATTGCCACTGACCGTCGTTATCACGGCGCTGATATTGGCCGAGGTCATGGTTTATGCTGGTATATCAGTGACACTGCGTGAACCGATTAAGCGCTTTACCGACATTGCCTCTTGGGTAGCGACGACATGGCTATTACTGCGTGTTATTGATTCGATATTTACCCGCGCGGTCAATTTAAGTTATAAGAAAAACTATACCGAGCGAGTTTCTATCTTGGGTTTGATGCGCAAGGTGGTCAAAGCGCTATTATTAATCTTTGCCGTTATTGTCATTTTTGGGAATTTAGGATTTGATTTGACCACAGGGATTGCCGCATTAGGGGTCGGTGGTTTAGCCTTGGCACTAGGTGCGCAAAAGACGATTGAGAACTTGGTCGGCAGTGTGGTGGTGGTGGCAGATTCGCCAGTACGCATCGGCGACTATTGTAGCTTCGGCAACCAAGCAGGTACGGTGATTGATATTGGTATTCGTTCATCACGGGTGCGCACGCTGAACCGGACGATTGTGACGGTACCTAACAGTGACTTCTCATCGATGCAAATTGAAAACTATACCTCACGGGATATGTTTCACTTTTTGCATAACTTATATATCAAACGCAATGCGGATATTGATGTGGTCTTCAAGATGGTCAAAAAATTAGATCAATTTTTGGACGAGCACGAGCTGACCAATCAGGAGTGGAATCAGGCCAATATTTCAGAGCTGCGCCAAGACTGCTACGTCATTCAACTGCGCGCTTATATTAATGCTGTCGATTCGATAGAGTTTTATCGCAAGCAAGATGACTTGTTGGTCGATGTGTTGACCCTGGTGAAAAAATACGATGTCGAGCATGCGCTGCCAACGCAGCAGCTGATTGTCAATCAAGCCGAGCTTGAGCCACAAGCTCAGCTAGAAACCGTGACCGATGATTCGATAAACGAAGCAGTGGACGCAAGCGATGCGAGTGAAGCAGACACTGATGCCAATAACGACAATGCTGATGAGCAAAAGGCGCTTGATTTAAATAAAAACGCTGACAGTGCGACGAGTGAGAAAGAGGCTCGAAAAGACACCACTAAAAAGCAAAAACTACAAAAGCATAAACATCGTCTGTTAAAAAAAGGTCAGTTTAAACACGCCAAAAAGAAATTTGGTTTTTCTATATGGAATCAGCCTTAATATTTTGTGTGGTTATTTTGCTTAAGGTTTATTGAACGTTTTATTTATAAAGCTATGGCTTATAAAGGGATAGCAGTTTTTTGACGTAAAAAACCATAATATTGCCATAACAATAAGCTGGCAGCGCTACGGTGCGGTGACCAATCTTGGGTCAGGTTTTTTAATTGTTTTGGCGTTGGGCGCTCTTCTAAATTTAATAATTCCATCGCTGCAACTTTAATGGCTAGATCATCAACTGCCAGCACGTCAGCGCGCTGTAACGAAAATAGCAGATACATCTCGGCTGTCCAGCGTCCAATACCGATAACAGCAGTCAGGGTATCGATAACGTCGTCGTCGGGTAGGGTTGTTAAGGCAGCAAAATCTATATCGTGCTCGACCAAAGAGCGCGTATAACGAATTTTTTGCTTAGAGAGCCCCTGCGCCCGTAAATCCTCGTCTGTCGCTACACGAATCGCCATCGGTGTTGTTAATCCTTTATCCACCAAGCGTTGCCATATACTGGCCGCCGCCGCGACTGATAACTGCTGTCCAACCATCGCTCTCATTATTTGCGTAAAGCCGCCCGCGTTATTGCGTAAATCAGGCACACCCACTTGCTCATAAACAGGCGCAAATCTTGGTTCGAGAGCAATCAAAGCGTTGATATGTGCTTTTAATGCTTGTTTATTTTCGATGATTTGTATATTCATAGAGAAATCACTTACTAAAAAATATGCAGCAAAATGATAGGAAGGTTTATCAAAGCGCGACTACAAAACGAGAGGGTAAATCTTTGATATAAAAAAGGACTGCGTCATGGCAGTCCTTTTTTTTCGAACTATAATTTTATTCTTTATCGGTTTTGGTCTTTTTAAGTAGTACCAGTACCGCACCATTGCCACCATCTTTCGGCGCAGCCGAGCAAAATGCCAGTACTTCTGGCAGTTGACGTAACCAACCATTGACGCAGGTTTTTAAAATAGCCTCAGAACCTTTACCATGGACGATTTTTACCACAGTTTCATTGTTTTGCTTGGCTTGGCTGAGCAGTTGGGTCATTGCATCGCGCGCTTCTTCAATGGTGCAACCATGGATGTCTACCGCATCATACCAGCGTAGCTTACCTTTTTTAAGCTGATCAAAGATTTTGTTTTGTAAGGTCGGCTGCTTATAAGACAAATAAGCTTCGCCGGCGACAGGGTTTAATAGCGCTTGCATATCTGACAAGCCTGCGCCCAAATCACCAGCTTCGCTCCCTTGAGCAGCCGCACGTTTTGAAAGCGTTGCAGCGTCAGGCTTACCTGCTTTAGAGGCGTTGGCAGGTGTGCGCACGTTTTTGTCTTTTAGCTGGTTGACGCCATGCATCGCTTGCATAAATAGCACTTTATCGTCGTCGATATGTTCGCTATCTAATTGCTTGACCGTTTTTTTGACTTGTTTTTGGGTCAAGAGTGAGACAGGTTCGGTTGGCTTTTCATTTTCACCTTCTGGTGAATTGGTATCGCGACCTTTACTCAGTTGCCCTTTAAGCTCTTTTAATTGGTCTTGCATTTCTTTTGAAAACAGAGAGTTTGACATAATAATTAACGTATCGTTGGTGAGTGAATGAGTGATTTAATAATTTATATCGTACATAAAATAGATGTGGTTTACTTTACGCCTGTGCTGCGACGCTCGCAAGTAAGGATTGTAACGCTTGTCCGGGATGATCGGTCTTCATAAACTGCTCGCCGATTAAAAAATGCTGAATATCATGATTGAGCATCAAACGAATATCATGACTGCTATGAATGCCACTTTCGGTAACAATAAGCGGCCGTTCTAGACGGTCATTAGGATTGGCAGCGAGCGCATCATCGATAGCTAATTCGCGCAGCAGGGTGTTTTTTAAATCAAGCGTCGTTTGTAAGTCGACATAAAAGGTATTTAAATCGCGATTATTAATACCATAGATATTATGCGCTGAACGTGGCAACTGTAGCGCACGCTCAAGCTCATCTGCTGTATGAACTTCAATCAAGACATCCATACCCAGCTCAATGCTTAGCGCATGCAGCTCTTGTACTTGCGCCTCATCAAGACAGGCCATAATCAATAAAATACAATCAGCGCCCATTAAGTAAGATTGGTAAATCTGATAAATATCTACCATAAAATCTTTGCGCAATATGGGCAAATTGCAAGATTGGCGCGCTTGGATTAAGTAGCTATCATCACCTTGGAAATAATCACGGTCGGTGAGTACTGATAAACAACTGGCTCCCGCTTGCTCATATTGCTTGGCAAATAGCGCAGGCTCAAAGTTATGATTGATAATACCTTTAGACGGCGAGGCTTTTTTAATCTCCGCAATGATACCAATATCAGCGCTGCGTAAAGCATTGGCAAAACCGCGACGTGGCTGGGTATCAGCGGTGGCTTGCGATTTTAATGCCTCAAGCGATACTGCCGCACGAGCAGCAGCAACTTCCTCGTGCTTGGTAGCAACGATACGCTGCAACACTGAAGGAATCGCGGTGTCTGATTTTGGTTTGGCGGTCATGGCTATATTCCGTTATTTGGTAAAAAAATTAGGGTAACAATTAGGCTAATAAATTAAGGCGGCACACATAGTTGCGATTAACAGGGTTATGAGCCACGTATTTCTTATTAATTCTAAGCATTTAGCTTATTAAACTTGGTCAGCTAATTGCTGCGTATATTTGGCTAAGTCATCAAGCTTACTCAAAGCGTCACCATTTTGAATGACTTTTTGGGCGCGGCTCACGCCATTCGGATAGTTGCTGGCAAGTCCTGCGGTATATATCGCAGCACCGGCATTTAAGGCAATCATATCACGGGCTTTTAGAACAGCGCGGTCATTAATATCTGCACCTGATAAAGCGGCACGAATCAGCTCAAGACTTTGGGCAGGAGAATCGACATCAAGCCCAATTAAGGTTTGTGACTCAACGCCCGCATCTTCTGGCATCATCTCATAAACAGAGATTTCACCGTCTTTTAACTCGGCTACCGTGGTTGAAGTTGCAAGACTGATTTCATCCAAACCATCTTTGGCACCGACCACCATTACATGACGCGCGCCCAGATTTTTCATCACTTTTGCCAAAGGCTCACATAACTGGGCGGTAAAGACGCCGATAACCAGATTTGGCGTGCCAGCAGGGTTGGTCAGTGGACCTAAGATATTAAAAATCGTCCGCGCTTTTAGCTCACGGCGTACCGGATTGGCGTAGCGCATCGCACTATGATGATTGGGCGCAAATAAAAAGCCAATCCCTTGATTCTCGATACACTGCTGTGCTTGCTCTGGTGTCAGGGTTAGGCTAATACCAGCTTGCTCAAGTAAGTCTGAGCTACCAGATTTGGTTGAAACGCCGCGGTTGCCATGCTTAGCGACTTGCGCCCCAGCTGCGGCTGCGACCAAGGCTGCCGCTGTGGATACGTTAAATAAGTTAGCGCCATCGCCACCAGTACCGACGATATCGACCATGTAGCGACAGTCTCTTGGGTTAATATTGGCAGCTAAGTCACGCATCGCACTGGCTGAGGCGGTAATCTCGTCGATGGATTCGCCTTTCATCCGCAGGCCCGTCAAAATCGCACCCATCATGGCATCGCTGCATCTGCCTTGCATGATGACGAGCATGACTTGATACATCTCGTCAAAGGTCAAATCAATATTCTGAAAAATCCTGCCTAATGCGGTGGTCAGAAGCTTATGAATACTCTCATCTGGCAGCTGATTGATGCTCTCAGCATTTTGCAGGTTTTGCTTATCTTGATTCATGATTGATTTTTTGTCCTGCATAGCGGCAGCGGTCATAATATTCTCACTTATTATTATCTTTTATAGTTGTCGTTTAAATACATTCATTGGATTAAAAAATAGGGTTCGTCTTTTAAAACACTTATCCTACTTTTGGTAAATTATCTGAGGATAAAACTGCTAACTGATGCATTTGTAAAAAATTATTCAGCAGCTGATAACCCGCTTCGCTTAAAATCGACTCAGGATGAAACTGGACGCCCTCAATCGCAAACTCGCGGTGGCGAATGCCCATGATTTCTTCGATATTGCCATCAGCATTTTGAGTCCAAGCGCTAACTTCAAAGCAGTCGGGTAAGCTTGCTTGCTCAATCACCAATGAGTGATAACGGGTAAACTGGGCTGGATTTGGCAAGTTGGTAAAAGCGCCTTGACCATTATGATAAATAGCCGATAACCGCCCATGCATAACCTCGCTTGCTTTGACGACTTTACCGCCAAAGGCTTGACCGATTGCCTGATGACCCAAGCAAATACCTAATATCGGGATAATGCCTTTAAAGGTCGCAATCACCTCTAGCGAGATACCAGCACTGTCAGGGTCACAGGGGCCGGGACCAATAACAATGGCATCTGGCGCAAGTGCTTTAATCTCATCAATACTGATTTCATCGTTGTGCCAAACGCTGATGTCCTGCTGCAATTCACCGAAGTACTGTACAATATTGTAGGTAAAGCTGTCGTAATTATCGATCATCAAAATCATCATTTGTTCAACTTATTATCTTTAACCTAGTGTCTTAATCTTGGTGTTCTTAGTGTAGTGTCTTTAATTCAATAGGTTTAACAGCGATGCGATTTTAAACGCTGTTATCTTAACACTATTTCGTTATCTATCAAACGTAGCGCTGTTGCACGCTGATAGTAATAAATGCTCTATAAAGGTGCATTACTAAGTTAAATTTTCTAAATTTTGCACTATTATGGGACGTCATTTAATATATTCATCTTTGAGTTTGCTAGCTATACATAGCAATTGCTATGCAAATAACGCTTTAATATAAAAGATTTATATTACGTAAATGTTTGTATTTATTGTAGATAATTATTACTTTCAGCCTTTGGAAATTTTAAAAACTTGATGGCCCGAAGATGAGTTGGCATAGTAGCTGCAATTCTTATAGGTGTGAATAGCTCGCTATTAAAGCGATGTAATATTATTTACCAAGATGCATTTGAAGAGTTCAGCATTATTGGCCAGATGTTGCTAAAATAGCACCTGCATTTATTTGGCTCATAAAAATACTTAAAGCTTAACGCCAGAAAATCAGCTGGGCTTTAAGCAAAAAATAATTTTTAAAAAACTTTTCGTCTAAAATTTTCATACTACGTTACAATTTTATTACCATGTTAACCATAAGGGAAACTTTCCATGTCGAACAAATTACTTGATCTTATCGAATCATCCAATGCCAAATGGGTCGATTTCCGTTTCACCGATACCCGCGGCAAAGAGCAACACATGACTTTCCCAGCGCACAGCGTTGATGAAGAAGTGATGGAAGATGGCAAAATGTTCGACGGCTCATCGATTGCTGGCTGGAAGGGTATCGAAGCCTCAGATATGATTTTGCGCCCTGACCCAGAAACTGCCTTTATCGACCCATTCTTTGACGCAGTTACTGTGGTGGTGACTTGTGACATCATCGAGCCATCAACGCTGCAAGGCTATGACCGTGATCCGCGCTCTATTGCTCGTCGGGCCGAAGAATACTTAAAATCAACGGGTATTGGTGATACCGCTTTTTTTGGTCCTGAGCCTGAGTTCTTTGTTTTTGACGAAGTAAAATGGTCGGTTGATATGTCTGGTGTCAGCCATGAAATCGTCGCTGAAGAAGCCGCTTGGTCAACCAATAAAGCCTATGAGTGGGGCAACATGGGGCATCGTCCACGCGTTAAAGGCGGCTATGTACCAGTACCACCGGTTGATAGCTCACAAGACATGCGTGCGGTAATGTGCGAGCGTATCGAAGATATGATTGGCGAAGGTTGTATCGAAGTCCATCATCATGAAGTGACTCCTTGCCAGTTAGAAATTGGCGTGGCATTTAATACTTTAGTACGTAAAGCAGACGAAGTACAAAAGCTAAAGTATGCCGTCCATAACGTTGCCCACCAGTTTGGCAAAACCGCCACCTTTATGCCAAAACCTATCGTTGGTGATAACGGTTCTGGTATGCACGTGCATATTTCTATCTCAAAAGACGGCGTCAATACTTTCTCAGGTGATGAATATGCCGGCTTGTCAGAAACCGCACTATACTTTATCGGTGGTATTATCAAACATGCCCGTGCTTTAAATGCGATTACCAACCCATCGACCAACAGCTATAAGCGTCTTGTGCCGCATTATGAAGCGCCTATCAAGCTTGCGTACTCAGCGTCTAACCGCTCGGCGTCTATCCGTATTCCACACGTTAGTAGCCCAAAAGCGGTACGTGTTGAAGCGCGTTTCCCTGATCCAGCAGCCAATCCATACCTGGCGTTTGCAGCGTTATTGATGGCAGGTCTTGACGGTATTCAAAACAAAATGCATCCAGGCGAAGCCGCTGATAAAAACTTATATGACTTACCGCCAGAAGAAGAAGCACTCATTCCAACGGTTGCTGAAAACTTAGAAGTGGCCCTACAAGCGTTAAAAGATGACCATGAGTTCTTATTAAAAGGCGATGTGTTTACTAAAGAGATGCTAGAAGCTTACATCGCGCTGAAGCAAGAAGAAGTACAACGTGTCAACATTACTGTGCATCCTGTTGAGTTTGATTTGTACTATAGCTGCTAATTAATAATTAATAGGCTCAATTGTTTTAAATAAGAAAAACCAGCTAAATTATATTTAGCTGGTTTTTTTGTGGGCAATTAAAGTAGACGTTTAATTGTTAAATTTAGTGTAAAGTCATTACTGATTTAATGGCAAAAATATCGCATAATGGTTACATCTATATATTAATAACAAATCGCTTTAGGCTGATTGACTATGAGTTCATCATTTAAAAGTACTGTTTTTTTAAATAAAGGGTTGTCGGTAAGTTTGCTGACAGGGCTGATTATTAGCACCGCAAGCCTTTACGCGCCGATGGCAAATGCCGCTGCTATTTATAAAGTTGTCGATGAAAAGACCGGTCAAGTGACCTTTACCGATCGTCCGCAAAACTACGAACAGCAAGCTGGCAAACAAATTAGCCAAACCAGCGTCATGACTGGCAGCGATAGTGTGGGTGCAAATAGTTCTAGTCAAACCAACAATGCCAACAATCAGCCTGTCAATACTACTCAAGCACCTGCTGCTAACGCGACTAGTACCACCGCCCACAGTGACAAAACCGCTAATAAAGCGCCTATTAATTATCAGCTGACGATAACAGAGCCTAGCGAAGAGCGGGCATACCGTCGTCCGGTACAAAGCATCGATGTCAAGGTGCAAGTAAAACCAGCCCTACAAGCAGGCGATAGCGTGAGCATTTACTTAGATGGTAACGAAGTGGCGCAGGGCTTGAGCGCTTCGATTGCCACCGTTGATATTCTACCGGGTGCGCATAACATCAAAGCAGCGATAAAAAATAAAAAAGGGCAGGCAGCAAAACAGGTCGAGCGTACGGTTTATGTCATTCAAAATACACAAACCTTGCAAAAAAAGAAGAAATTAGCAGAGCAGCTGTTGGCGTATCAGCGCCTACCTTGGCACCAAAAAGTGTTATTAAAACTGCGTCAAGATGGCAAGCAGCCCAATATGTTGTCATTTACTAAGCCCATAGTTGATAAGCCAATAGCTGATAAACCCATGACCCTTGAAGAACCGATAAAGAAATAACCTTGAATCTCTTGATTAAGTGTTAATAATAAAAATATATCTATAAAGTAAGGGCAGTCACTGAATCAGTGGCTGCCCTTATTGTTAAAAACCATTTTCTATAACTGTCGTTATCTTATTTAGACAACTCAATCGTGCCATTGGCAGTGACTGAAATGGTACTATTGCCCGATTCAAAGCTTTGGCTTGGTACTGAGGCATCCGCCGCTTCAGCTTTCATATTCATCGCGCTATACATAGGGCGAGGGTAGTTGCTGCCGGTATTTAGATTGACAGTGACGACACGATAACCGCGCGCATCCCATGCACGAGTCAGGTTTTTAGCCTGCTGCTGAAAAGCGCGAGAAGCATCGGTCATAAGCTTTTGCTCTAGCGCATCTTTTTTAGCGTCTGAAACCCCAAAGTTTAGGTTTTCCATCACTAAGGTTTGCTGTAAGTCTGCAATCAGTTGGCTGGTGGCAGCAAAGTCAGTGCTCTTTAAGTCGATGTTGGCTTGTCCTGTCCAACCAATGATTTTGTCGTTTTTATCGTAGCGCGGATAGGTGCGCTGCTGGCCAGTACTAACCGTCACGCTTGGGTAGCGTTTGGCGATTTTCATCGCGTTATTGATCGAAGTATTAAGCGTGGTCGCTAGCGTTTTAGCATCTGATGCTTGCGCTTTTTTATACATAGTGGCGCGAACTTCGTCGTTTTGGACTTCCTCTTTGACTTCTGTCTGAAAAGTCAGTTGATCGTAGCCTGTAGGTTCTGCATGGGCGCTACCTATCATTGCTGTTAGTAGAGCAGCGGTACCCGTAGCAAGTGCGGCTTTGTTCATCCAAGTGTTTTTCATAATTATCTCCTAATTAGTGCTAGTAATGGTCATGATAGTTGTATGAGGGATATGGTCAGAAAACTCATTTTTATATGAGTGTTTTCTATATTGGTTTTTATGCAACATACCTTGACTAAAATAGCAAAAAATCAACAATTTGCTATGAGTATTTTGTCAGTTAAGTTGCTGTTTAAATTTGGCTACATCGTCACTTGCACGTATTACTGATAAGGTTGTCTATTGCCTAAAGCAAACAGTTTGACAATGGGGGGTTGTAATAATAAAAAAATCTTGTATAATCTGCAACTGGTGGCTCCATTGGTAGCCTCGCAACATTGTTCTATGAATCCCGCCAGGACCGGAAGGTAGCAACGGTAATAGTTATAATGTGTGCCGAGGATGTGCTGATGGAGTCGCTTTTTTTTACCTAAAATTTGCTGATAGTCGTGCTATATCGCTTTAAACGAGTCAAACCTTATAATAAGCCCTTAATTGTAAAGGGCTTTTTTTTCGCCTGCATTTCGTCTGATTTTAGACTTTAAACAAAATATATGAGTTAAAATACAATGTAGTAACCTTTAATAACAATTTTGTGAACAAAAAACCTTTTGGAGTCTGATAATGAAAATGTTCGTTTGGCTATTCATTGCAGTGGTGATATTGATCGTGGTGTTTGGGGTGTCAGTATTTAATAAGCTGGTACGTGCCCGCAACCAAGCAAAAAATGGCTTTGCACAAATCGATGTGCAGCTAAAGCGCCGTCACGATTTGATTCCAAATTTGGTCGAAACCGCTAAACGTTATCTGACCCATGAAGAAGAGACGCTGACCCGTGTGATTAATGCGCGTAATCATGCCCAAAGCTTGCAAGATTCTACTAAGCATCAGCCAGACTCCCTTGAACATATGGCGTTGTTTGCCAAAGCAGAGGGTATGTTGTCAAAAGCCTTGGGGCAATTCTCAGCGGTTGTAGAAGCCTATCCTGAGTTAAAAGCGGATAGTATGATTAAAGAGCTGATGGATGAGCTCACCAATACCGAAAATAGGATTGGCTTTGCCCGTCAGCATTATAATGACAGCGTGATGTTTTATAACAATGACCGCGAAGTGTTTCCTAATAATCTTGTCAGCACAACCTTTGGCTTTCGTCCACTTAGCCCATTGGTATTTGAAGATAGAAAGGTAATTGCTCAAGCACCTGTCGTCGATATGGGCTGATGCTCAAATAATGTTAAATGTGTTTAGCTAGCGTTAGGTAAATAAATAGATGGATTTTTTTGGTGCACAGCGTAGCCGTACTCAGCGCAGCTTGTTGCTTTATGGACTATTTTTTCTGATTGTCTTTGCCCATATTGCTGTAGCACTTGGTGTCATGGCGTTGCTGCTCACGCTATTTACCGGTGGCATTTATCATTGGGTATTAATACTGGTGGTCGTATGGACAATCGGTAGCTTTGTCGTTGGTAGTTTTTTAGAGTATAGGCGCTTAAAAGCAGGTGGTCGGGCGATTGCTCAACGTGTGGGTGCAGTGCGCTTATTTATCGACCAAAGCCAAGACGCTTGGGAGCATAGCCAAGGAGTTGCCCATCAGCATCAGCCTGTATCAAAAGTTCGCTTTAGTGCCCGCCAGATTGCCGTGCGTGATGAGCGGGATTTCCCGCCTGTTTATCGGCGTTATTATGAGATTGCCCAGCAGCTAGCCATTGCTTCAGGTTTGCGAATGCCAATTTTATATGTGCTACCTGAAGAACAAGGCATTAATGGTTTTGTGGCGGGTCGCCATAGCCAAGATATGGTGCTCGTCGTCACCCAAGGCGCCCTCGATAAACTATCTGATGAGGCGCTATACGGGCTGATAGGGCATGAGTATGGTCATATCTTGCATGGCGATGCGACGTTTAATTTACAGCTAATGGTGGTACTAGCAGGTTTGCAATTACTCTATGACTGGAGTGATTCTATTAATGATTTTGGTTCTGGTTATAAAGTCAGTCATCAAACCACTCAGCAAAACTATTTTGATGGCTCTTTTATTAATAGTGCGGTCAATCAAAGCAACCCTTTACCGCAAAAAGCAATCGATAGCCATGCGCGTCGCACTGAAGCGCAGACAGCCAACTTTACCACTCATAGCGAATGGGTAGCCTACTGGCAAAACCAGTCGCAAAGCCAGCAATCTTCAGCTAAGGGTCAGTCAAGATGGCTACAACATAATAATAAGTTTGATAATCAAGCACCGCGCAATATTTGGACATTATTAATTCATGGTTTGAGCTTTTCTAGTATGGCCAGTGCGCAGCTGATTAAACACAGCTTTAACCGTGAGCGCGAGTTGCTTGCTGATGCGACCAGTGTGCAGCTGACACGTTCGCCGGCTATTATGGAAACCTTAAAGGCCATTCATCAAGATGCGCTTGGTTCGCGCTTAACTGGCATCGCCGATATCAATGGATTAAGTCATTTCTTTTTTGCCAGTAGTGGTGCTGATTTGGGTGACGTATCATGGTTTGCCACGCATCCAAGTTTGGCTGAGCGTATGAGTGCTATCAATGCCAACGCTTATCATGATTTCGCCGTGCAAGTGGCTAAAGAAAAACGTCTCAATCAGCAAAAGATAAAAGAAATTTATGAGCAGCGCCGCTTGGGTGATTGGGGCGTGATAGTAACAAATAGCCTAAGTGAAAATAAATTCACTGATAAAAATATTAATAATACATTCAATGATGTTATTGACGAAGATGCCATTCAAAAAAATACTATTCAAAAAAATACTATTCATAAAGCTGCTATCGAAAAAGAAATCGCAACCTATTCTACTAGTGAGATAAATAATGAATTGCAGAGCGACAGTGGGCTTGAATTTGTTGTAGAGCAAGATGTTGTTATTGATGGGCGTTTGCAGGTGCAAGCAGAAGATATCGGTACTCAGCAGCTGCTTAAGCCATGGCAAGCCAAACCTGATAGTGATTTGCCGTCTGATGCATTGGTTGGCATTGATGACATACAAAAGGTATTGCTACCGCAGTATGTGCTCAATCACAGTTATCACCCGCTAGGGGCGCAAGCTTTGATTGAAGTCGTGTTACTTTGTCATCAGGGTTGTGTGCTGTCAACAACAGCAACTTATGATTTAACTGATATCTGGCTTGGGCTTGCTAACGATGGAACCTCTGCTGCTGAAACTGATACAAGCGGCAACACACAAATTTTACCGCATACACTCGATCATAAATTATTAGCGGCAGTGGCAAATCTTGATCGGCGCGTAGACAGTGCTTTGATTGCATTGGCGCTAAAGCAACTACGCCAGCATAATTTATCAGAAAACGCTATCGATGAGTTGCGCTTAAAATATGAAGCCAGTCATCGTAATCAAGATCATCAACATTACGTGCAGCAAAAAAAGTGTCGGTCAATGCTATTGCGTTATCAGCGAGGTATCATTGAGCTATTTGAAAATTCCCTAACGGCTGATTTAAGCCAAAAATTTGCTGATACTATAGATAATGATGATTCTATTGATAAATCTACATCCGTATTAAATCCTTTAGAGAATACCTATTCTCGGTCGCCAGCGATTTTAGCGTTATGGCAGGCGCTACAGCTGCAGCAATTGTTACCCGTATTGTCTGCCGTATTAAATGATACACAGGTTCAGTCGCATCTTCACCCTCAATATCCATACTATCAATGGCAGCAAGTATTGCACGCTGGCACGGATGATATCTATGCTCAGCTTGACCCGTCAGGACAGGTGTTTAATGGTCTCGATATTGCCGCGAGAACAATGCTTACTTTATTGGCTTATCGCTTATCAAAGGATGCCAAAGGGCAGATAATATCTGCCCTAGATAGCTCAGTACCTATCTCAACACCTATTTCAGTGCTCAGCTATAATAGTGCTAGCGTTGCTCATTATCTTGTAGATTTACGCCGTCATGCACGTTTGATTGATATTGATTTAGCAGCCGTTGGTGAGGCAAATTTGCAATGGTTGTTATTGACTGCGCAAAGTTTAAATACTGTCCAATTATTAGCATTAATAGAAGCGGTGCCTATTTTTATAGCGTCTGCAAGTCAATCGTCTGTATCAGAAGCCAAAGGTGATGATAATTATCGACAGAGGCAACAGGGCGGCGCTCAAATAGATTATAATGCTCATATACAGGACGGCAATGCAGATAGGGCAGATAGGGCAGATAGGGCAGATAAGGCGGGCAATGATAGTACGCGCCATTTTTATACTTATCATACGTACCGGCAATGGCTGAGTACGTTGCATACAGTGATGTTACACGATACGATAGTCAGTCAAGATGAGTATGATTGTTTGACCGAGCTTGCCAATCATTGGCTAGGCGTTCGGCAGCTTTTTTGAGCAATGTCATTAATTGCATTTGAGTATTCTTTTTTAAATTGAATCGACTATATTTTTAATCCTTTTTTTTAACATCGTTCTTTAATATTGTTTTTGACATTAAAAGCCTGTAAATCCATTTTAGATAAGTAGGATAGTAAATAAGCATGAGTGATATTCAAGACCCGCTAATTGTATTGCAGCATCGTATGCAGCAGCGCCAGATTTTAGCGATGATGGGTATCAATCAGTGGGTGCAGCCAAGCTCTGAAACATTGAGTATCGCTGATATTTCTGCGCCTACTCTGCCTGAGCAGACTACCGCTAACTCAACTTTATCTAATGCCAGCACTCTATCTAATGCTACAGGTTTAAGTCATTCTGACCAACAAAGCCCCGTTACCTATAGTTTTGACTCGACTGCCCCTGACATCTCTAAGCCCGCCGTTACCTCCCTTGTAAATACTGTCGTTCAGCAAGCTGCGATTGATAATGTAAATAATGCTCCAAGCTTTGAAGATAGCAGTTTTAAAGAGAATAACTTTAAAGACGATAGCTTTAAAAAGGTAGTACCATTTGATTTACAAGGTGGTCGCTATGGCGATTGGGTAATTTTGGTTGATATCCAAGCCCTCAATAATGACAGCCAAAAGCTTTGGCAAAATATCACCCAAGCGCTATCCATCAGTTGTGAGACTACATCCTTTCCTATTTGTGAAGGTATGGATACCGCTGAGCTTGCTAATGCCAGCCTTGCAGGATATGTCTTTAAGATTGGTCGTAGCGAAGATATAAAAGTGGCGGCATTGACCATATTACCTGACGGCCTTGAGCATCCGAACTTTACTACTGTGCCCACACTCGATGAGATGCTTACTGATAGTAGCCTTAAACGTCAGCTGTGGGAGCAGTTATCGAGCCAGCGTTAAAGGCTTGCCACTTACTATGACAGAGATTAAAAAATAACGATAAAATTCACCTTTAACCTTTAATAACCACGATGATTTCATCATATTTAGGATAATGATTATGACCACTAAAGCCGCTCCTAACCGTGTACCCAATTTTTCAGCGGGACCTGCCACCATACCGACCGCCGTCTTATCACGCGCTCAAGAAGAGTTGCTTGATTGGCAGGGACGCGGTATGTCGGTCATGGAAGTGAGTCACCGTAGTAAAGAATACATCGCGATTACCGAAAAAGCGGAAGCCAAATTGCGCTCGCTAATGGACATTCCAGATAACTATAAAGTGCTGTTTTTACAAGGCGGTGCCAGCTTACAGTTTTCAGCGATTCCATTAAACCTGTTAAATGGTGGCCGCGCAGACTATCTAACGACAGGTACTTGGTCTGGTAAAGCGGTTAAAGAAGCACAGCGCTATGCCAAACTGGGTTTAGGCGAGGTTAATGTAGTGGCAACGGGTAAAGACAGTAATTTTACCGACGTGCCAGCCCAAAGCGATTGGAACCTAAGCGAAGATGCGGCATATTTCCACTACTGCGCTAATGAAACCATTCATGGTGTACAAATATTTGAGCCGCCACAAGTCGATGCGCCGATTATCGCCGATATGTCTTCTTGCATTTTGTCACAGCCTATTGACGTCTCTAAATTTGGCATGATTTATGCCGGTGCGCAAAAAAATATCGGGCCAGCAGGATTAATCATTGTCATTATTCGTGAAGATTTATTGGGGCAAGCAAGTGAATGGTGTCCGCTGCTGATGAATTATGAACATCAGGCTGAAAAAGAGTCAATGTCAAACACGCCAGCGACGTATTCTTGGTATTTAGCAGGGTTGGTATTTGATTGGTTAGAGGAGCAGGGCGGCGTTGCTGCTATCGGTGAAATCAACCAACAAAAAGCTGATTTGCTCTATAAAACGATTGATGACAGCAGCTTTTATAGCAATCCAGTTGACCCCAAATATCGCTCTATCATGAACGTGCCGTTTACGTTAGCAGACAGCAGCCTTGACAAAGTATTCTTAGAAGAGTCAGCGGCAGCAGGTTTGATGAATCTAAAAGGTCACCGCGATGTTGGCGGCATGCGTGCCAGTATTTATAATGCAGTGTCGCTAGACTGGGTACAGCAATTGGTTGACTTTATGATCGCCTTTGAAAAAAAGCACGCTTAAGTTAGCACAGGTTTTAAAACAAAAGACGCAACTTTTATGGGCTGCGTCTTTTTTTATGCGTATTAGTGTTTTTTTAAGTAGCATAATGGGTTATGTGGCAACCTTAACGCTGCAAAGCATTAGGTTAAAAAACCTAAGTTTGTTATGATAAAATTTTGCAGCACTTACGATACGTCAGATACGTCATATTTTTTCAGCTTTTATTTCATAAGCGGTCGGTGGCTTTCAGTCACTGGTTAAATGCTCAATATATTCATTCGGTCTGGCAAAAGGGTTTGTTATAACTTTATGATGCTAAAAAATACCATGCTAAAAGCCGTCTTGCTTGCCATTACTATCAGCTGGATACCTGCTAGTATTGCCGCGCCAATCACCACGACTGCGCTTGGGCATAATAGTACCACTGAATATATTGACGTGCCGTTTATGCCTTATGCCAATCCCAATGCGCCCAAGGGTGGCACATTATCGCTTGAGGCACGCGGCACCTTTAATGCGGCCAATAAATGGATGACCACAGGTGTGGCAATGGTTGGTACTGACTACCTGTATGATACCTTGATGACAGGCTCACTCAATGAAGCCTTTACCATGTATCCGCAGCTGGCAAATAAAGTCACGTATGACCCTGATGACACCAGTTGGATTATCTATCATATTAATCCTGCTGCGCGCTTTTGGGACGGGACAGCGGTGACCAGTCACGATGTTAAAGCCACCTATGATGCGATACTGACTAAAGGCCCAATGTATATCCGCAGCTATTTGGGCGATATTAAAGACATTGAGATTATCGATAAGCAGCGCGTCAAGTTTGTTTTTAAGTCTGATGAAAATAAAGAGATTTTATTAACGGTTGGGCAATTCCCTATTTTTGCTAAGTCATCGATTGATACAGATTTTGAGAAAATAACCTTGACGCCGCTCATGGGCAGTGGTCCTTATAAACTCGGCCGCGTCGATGCGGGGCGCGCGGTCAGCTATGTGCGTGATCCCAATTATTGGGGCCGTGATTTGATGGTCAATCGCGGTCGTTATAACTTTGATATGATTAAGTTTGTCTATTATCAAAGTGATGAGATTGCTTTTGAGGGTTTTAAATCTGGGCAATATCGCTTTCGCCCGGAAAACAAAGCCTCTAATTGGGCAACAGGTTACAATTTCCCAGCCGTCAAAGCTGGTCTGATTAATAAAGAAACCATCAGCAGCGAAAACCCAGTACCGATGCAGGGTCTGGTGATGAATATGCGCAGGCCAATTTTTCAAGATATTCGCGTCCGCCAAGCATTGACGGCAGCTTATGATTTTGAGTGGATGAATAAAACCTTATTTCATGGGCAGTATGAGCGCTTACAAAGCTTCTTTCATGGCTCAGAGCTTGCTGCTACTGGTACGCCATCTGCGGCTGAGATGCAGGTATTAAGCCCATTGCTAGCCAAGCTTGAACCGATTCAACGGCAAGCGGTACTAGACGAATGGCGATTGCCAACCAGCGATGGTAGCGGTTTTAATCGTCAAGGATTGTTAGAGGCGCGGCAGCTATTGCTAGAGGCTGGTTTTTATTATCAAGATATGAAGTTGTATCAGCCAAACGGTAAGCTTGCTCAGATTGAAATTTTGATGACAGGCGAGACCATGGGGCGTGTCTTGCTACCTTATATCCGTAATTTAAAGCGTTTGGGCTTTGATGCGACCTTACGCCAAGTCGATGGGCCGCAATATTACGAGCGTATGCGTCGTTTTGACTATGATATGGTGGTCGACGTCTTTGCACAGAGCTTATCACCTGGTGCTGAGCAAGCGGCATTTTGGGGCAGTGCCGCCGCTGATGAAGCGGGTAACGCCAATACCATTGGTATTAGAAATATAGTGATAGATGAGGTCACAACCGCACTTGCAAATGCTGAGAGCCGTGATGAGATTGTTTTATATACCAAGGTGCTCGATCGCTTGCTACGGGCAGGTCATTATTTAGTGCCTTTATACGGCAAATCTAGCACCAATGTTGCCTACTGGAATCAATATCGTCATACTGCAAAACTGCCGTCCAATGCGATCGGTATCGATTATTGGTGGTCAGATAAAGAAGCGGAAGCCCGTGTTAATCGATACTTAAAGCAATAGTTTAAGATAATGGCTCAAAACAGTTATTTAAAAATTATCATTTAAACCAATAAGTAAAGTCGCGTTTCATTTGGTTTTTAAAATTTAATAAAAAACATCAGTAGTAAAGACAATCACTGCTAAGGATTTTATATGAGTATTCGTATTCACCCCATTAAAGCGTTCAATGACAACTATATTTGGACACTCATTAATGAAAATAATAAGCAGGCGATTGTCATTGATCCGGGTCAAGCTGAGCCAGTGATTGCTTATTTAGAGGAGCATGAGCTGGAGCTGACGTCTATCTGGACCACGCATCATCACCATGATCATATCGGCGGTGTTGCCGAGCTACAAGAGTCTTATCCGATGACCCATCTGGTTGCGCATACAGAACACAACGTCGATGAAGACCAGACCATTAAAGACGGCAGTACGGTCAGTGCTTGGGGCTGCGCCGCGCAAGTATGGGATGTCTCAGGTCATACAGCAAGCCACGTGGCGTATATTTTGGATATAGATGGGCAGAAGCATTGTTTTTGCGGTGATACTTTATTTAGTGCCGGTTGTGGTCGCGTCTTTACCGGTACGATTGAGCAATTGCATGAGAGCTTTAAGCGTTTAAATGGCTTGCCAGCTGAGACGCTGCTGTATCCAGCACACGAATATACGGCCAGTAATCTACGCTTTGGCTTATCTATTGAACCGGCTAATGAAGCGATGCAGCAAGCGCTTGCGCAAGCAGAAGAAAAAACCGCCCAAGGTGTCCCGACGCTGCCCGTTACTTTAGAGCATGAGCGCGCAATCAATGTGTTTTTGCGCACGCAAGAGCCAAGTGTGATTGCAGGGGTGAAGTCTGAAGTCACTATTGATGATGATAAGTCTTTAACTATATTTGCAGCATTACGTGAGCTAAAAAATAACTTCTAAATGCTAAGTTGTCATATCTCTTTATTTTAGGAAGCCGCCATTATGGGTCGTTATATCTTAAAAAGGTTATTACTGATATTACCGACGCTATTTTTGATATTGCTGGCAAACTTTGTCATTGTACAAGCGGCGCCGGGCGGTCCTGTTGAGCAGCAACTGGCGCTTATTGAGCAAAGCGCAAAGGACAATGCGCTCGGCGGTAATCTTGGTGCGGGCAGTGCCGGTAATACTAGTACTTACCAAGGTACACGCGGTCTATCGGAGGAGATGGTAGCGGCCATCAATGCGCAATACGGCTTTGATAAATCCGCGCCTGAGCGCTTTTGGCTCATGCTAAAAAATTATGCCCAGCTGGATTTTGGTGAGTCGTTTTTTAAAGGTCAGACTGTGACTGACCTCATTATAGAGAAGCTGCCCGTCTCCATCTCACTCGGGCTTTGGAGCACGCTGCTGATTTATATGATCGCCATTCCACTGGGTGTTTATAAAGCCATGCATCATGGCTCGGGGATTGATAAAGCCACGGCGATGCTGCTTGCTATCGGCCATGCGATACCCGTCTTTGTATTTGCCGTCATACTGTTAGTTTTTTTTGCCGGTGGCAGCTACTGGAATGTCTTTCCACTGCAAGGATTAACTTCCGAAAATTTCGATCAATTAAGCGCCCTTGGTAAAGTGAAAGATTACTTTTGGCATCTGGCATTGCCGCTCCTAGCAAGTACCGTTGGCGGCTTTGCTGGCTTGACTTATTTGACCAAGTTTAGTTTTTTAGAAGAGCTCGGTAAGCAATATGTGCTTACCGCGCGCGCCAAAGGCTTGGGCGAACGGCAAGTGTTATACGGTCATGTCTTTCGTAATGCCATGCTGATTATTATCGCCGGTATCCCAGCGGCCATCGTTGGGATTTTCTTTGCCGGTAATTTTTTGATTGAGATTATCTTTAAACTTGATGGTTTGGGGTTGTTGGGTTTCGAAGCGATTCAGCAGCGTGATTATCCGGTGATATTTGGTACGCTGTTTATCTTTACTTTGCTCGGGCTGTTATTGCAGTTAATCAGTGATTTGAGTTATCACTTAATTGATCCGCGTATTGATTTTGAGGGGCGCTAATGTCAAGTCATCCATTATCTTCAACACCCTCAAGCGCAGCGTCTATTGCTATAGAAAAAAAACGCCGCCTAAACCCTATCTGGCAGGCGCGTCTAAAGCGTTTTCGTCGCAATCGTCTAGGGGTCGTATCGCTCGCTATTTTTGCCCTAATATTTGTCCTTTGTATGGCAGCCAACGTGATTGCCAATGACAAGCCGCTACTGGTGCAGTATCAAGGTGATTATTATTTCCCCGTATTAAAAGCCTATCCTGAAACGACTTTTGGCGGAGTGTTTGAGACCGAAACCAACTATAAGGACCCTGCGGTGCAAGCTCTGATTGATGGGCAGGGCTTTTATATTATGCCGCCCATTCCTTTTGCTGACCAGACACCCAACGTTGAGCTTGGGATTCCATATCCAGCCGCGCCCAATAGCCAGAACTGGCTGGGCACTGATGACTTAGGACGCGATGTACTGGCGCGGATACTTTATGGGTTGCGGGTATCGTTATTGTTTGGACTGGCACTGACGCTCGCGGGGGCACTCATTGGTATTATCGTTGGTGCGATACAAGGGTATTATGGTGGCTGGGTGGATTTGGCCGGGCAGCGCTTTATGGAAGTATGGGGCGGGATGCCTCAGCTGTTTATGATTATTATTTTGGTCAGCTTATTCAGCCCTAGTATCTTTATGCTGTTTGCGATGATGTTGTTATTCGGCTGGATGGGATTGGTAGGGTTGGTGCGAGCAGAGTTTTTGCGCGCGCGTAATTTTGATTATGTTCGTGCCGCGCGTAACCTTGGGGTATCAGACAGTCAAATCATGCTCAGGCATATCTTGCCAAATGCATTGGCATCAAGCTTGTCACAACTGCCGTTTATTTTAACGGCTAATATTATTGCTTTAACAGCGTTAGACTTTTTAGGGTATGGCTTGCCACCTGGTTCACCGTCGCTTGGTGAGCTGATGGTACAAGGGAAAAACAACCTTGATGCCCCATGGCTTGCGCTATCAGGGTTCTTTAGCTTAACCTTTATCTTATCATTGCTCATCTTCGTTGGCGAAGCGCTACGTGATGCCTTTGATCCGAGGCGCTCCTGATATTATGACAACTGATAAGATGATAAACGCTAATATGACGACGACTGAGCAAAGTGCTACTGAGCAAAATGCCTATTTAAATCATAGTCATAGCAACAGCCAAAACAAGCTCATGCTGAGCGTAGATAAACTTAGCATCATAACTCATGCAGGTGTTGCTCTGGTAGATAAGCTATCGTATGAGCTACGGCAAGGGCAGACGTTAGCTATCGTAGGTGAGTCGGGCTCTGGTAAGTCGATTGCCAGTCTTGCGCTATTAGGCTTGCTACCGGACAGTTTGACCGTTACTGGCGATGTACGATTAGCAGATGTAACAGGAATGATGACATTACTGGTAGCTAATAATAAGGCACGTAATGCGGCGCTGCGCTCTATACGAGGGCAGCGTATCGGTATGGTGTTTCAAGAGCCGATGACGGCGCTTAATCCACTACATACAGTCGGCAAACAAATTGCTGAATCATTGCATCTCAGCGGCGTAGCCAAAAAGCAATGGCGCGAAAAAAGTATCGCCTTGTTAAATGATGTCAATATCAACGACCCTGCTGATAAGCTAAATCGCTATCCGCATGAATTATCGGGCGGTCAACGTCAGCGAGTCATGATTGCCATGGCATTGGCGCAGCAACCTGATATTTTAATCGCTGATGAACCGACTACTGCGCTTGATGTAACCTTGCAACATGAGATTCTTGAGCTACTAGATAATCTCAAACGTCAGCACAATATGGCGATGATATTAATCAGCCATGATCTCAATCTGGTCAGGCGTTATAGTGATGATGTCATCGTTATGCGCCAAGGGCAAACGATTGAGCAAGGGCAAACGGCAGCGGTATTTAATGAGCCGAAAGCAGAATATACCCGCTCGCTTATTCAGCAAGATTTCGGGCACGCGCTCAGTTTATTGGAGGATGAAAGTCAGTTACCAACCGTATTGCAGGTCAGTAACCTAAAAGTGCAGTTTCCGATTGAAAAAAGCTTGTTTGGCGGTACCAAACGCTGGTTTGATGCGGTACAAGATGTCGATATGACCCTGCGGAAAGGGCAGGCATTAGGTATCGTTGGTGAGTCAGGTTCTGGCAAAACGACGATTGCCCTTGCGCTAAGTCAATTACTCAGTAATCAAGCGCGTGTCAGTGGTCAGATAATGGTCAATGGACAGGACATGACAGCATTGTCCAAACGTGATTTGCGCACCTTTCGCTCGCAAAGTCAAATGGTGTTTCAAGACCCCTTTGCCAGTATCAATCCGCGCATGACAGTCATGCAAATCGTCGAAGAAGGGCTGTTAGTTCAAGGTGTCAATAAAGCAGAACGCCAGCAAGCAGTGATGGATAGTTTGGCGACAGTGCATCTACCAGCTGATTTTGCGCAGCGTTATCCGCATGAACTATCAGGTGGTCAGCGTCAGCGCGTCGCCCTTGCGCGTGCCCTTATTATGCAGCCAAGTTTATTGATATTAGATGAGCCAACGTCGGCGCTTGATAGCACCACGCAGGTTACGGTGGTCAACTTGCTACGGGAAATTCAAGCAAAATTGCAAGTCAGCTATGTGTTTATCAGCCACGATTTAAAAGTAGTACGCGCCTTATGTCAGCATATGATGGTGATAAAAGATGGTGTGTGCATTGAGTCGGGCCCTAGCGAAGATGTGTTTAATAACCCACAGCACCCATACGCACAGCAGCTGTTGCAGGCGAATTTGTTATAACAATAAACGCTATCAATTATTATAAGTAAAAAACATGAGAAAATTATGCTTGATGCTTTTATTTAGCGCTCTATCGCTTAGTGGTTGTTCGGATAGTTCAACCGTAGCTAATACAGAAGACAAATATGCCATTGGCGATCTTGGCGGCGTTTTTGTAAATCTACCTAGAGAATTTGTCGAATTGATTGAATATGATGGCGATCCTAGTTGGGGAGAGAAGCGCGTGGGCAAAAAGCCTGAATGAACCTACAACAAGTCGCTACTGAGACTATTTTAAGTTTTCGTAAAGAAGCAAGTTGATGGCTGATTTTCTTTGTATAAGTAAAGATGCGACGCTAGATAACCAGAACATCGCAGTTCATAATAATCATGACATCCTAAAAATGGCGGTGGTACAATAAGTTTAAACAGTAGTCTGCTTTATATAGACGCTGATGCAGTATTTTTATTCACCGTGCTTTTGTTTTGCAAGCATTTCTATTTTGACAGCGGTGATGATTCGCTGATTCAAGTTGTCGTTATTGCTAGTATTAGCATCATTAAAAAGGATTTTTATACCCATGAAAAAACAAAATACAATTTCTAAATTGGTCAGTAGTACAGGCTTACAACACGCTGGTTATTTGGCGGTTGCTAAGACGCGTGCCAAAGTGCTAAAAGCGTTCGCTTACGTTGTGCCTATCAGAAGACCGATGTTATTTGTCGGTGAGACCTCATGTGAAGATTTGTGCGACATGCTCATCAATGAAGGCAATACCAATGTTTTTATCGTTACGGACGCAGTATTAAACAAACTGGGCATCCCTGCGAAAGTCACAGACTATCTAGATAGCAAAAATATTAGCTATAAAATCTACGACGGCATTACCCCAGATCCTACTTTTAAAGTCGTCGAAGAAGGATTGCGCAAGTCTGTCGATGCTAAGTGCGACTCGATTATTGCCATCGGTGGTGGCTCGGTTATTGATGCCGCTAAAATGATTGCGATGTCACAGGGCAATAACTGTAAGCCAAAACAGCTTATCGGTATCCTAAAAGCCAGAAAGCCTTCGGTTCCGCTTTATTGTATTCCGACCACAGCGGGCACCGGTTCAGAAGCGACGTTGGGTGCGGTGGTGTCAGATGACAAAACGCATCAAAAAGCCCTGTCTATCGACCCAAGAATGGTGCCATTAGCAGCGGCTATCGATCCGATTATTATGAAAGGCATGCCGGCGCATATCACAGCTGATACGGGTATCGACGTCTTAACCCATGCTTTAGAAGCATGGATGAGTGCCAATGCTAGCGTCGAGACCGATTATTATGCTGCCTCTGCGGTTAAAACTGTGATGCAAAATCTACCCCTAGTTTATAAAGATGGCAGCAACCTCAAAGCCCGTGAAGAGATGGGTATCGCTGCTCACTACGGCGGTATCGCCTTTAATAAAGCCGGTCTTGGCTACGTCCATGCTATCGCTCACCAGTTGGGGGCGCACTATAGTATCCCCCATGGCCGTGCCAATGCCATCGTGCTGCCGTATGTGCTTGACGTCAATCGTAAAGGCAGCAAAAAAAGATTGGCAGAGTTAGCTCGCAAGACTGGTATGGTCAAATCGGGTCAAGCTGGCAAGAGTGATAGCGATATTGCCGATAGTCTCATCGCACAAGTACGCGAGCTGATTGCTACCTTAAATATCGATCCAACCGTTAAAAATATGCAAAGCAGTGATTTTAATGATATTGCCAAAGCCGCGGCAAAAGAAGTCAGCGATACTTATGCGGTGCCGACTTATCTATCTGCTGCTGAAATTAAGGATATTTTAACCAAGATTAAGCAAGCCAGTGATGAGCACGCCAGTCGTGATGCAAAAACTGGTAAAGTTGCTTAAGTTATTTAAGCTACTTAATAAGTCCGATTAACAATTTCTAAAAATAAAAAAGAGCACATTGCTGTTATCGCAATGTGCTCTTTTTCTTTACTTCTCGGTTGCTTATAACTAGCACTGGTTTTATTTTAAACGATATTAAAACGCAGGTTTACGCTTTGGCACCGCATCTAAAAACTCATTACGGGCTTGATTGTCGTGTACGTATTCGCCTAGCATCGCTGTGCTGCGCGTGGTTGAATGCTGCTTGTTAACGCCGCGCATCATCATGCACATGTGCGCTGCATCCATAACCACTGCCACACCGCGGCAACCTGTCACATCCATAATCGTTTGTGCCACTTGTTCGCTTAAATTCTCTTGAATTTGCAAGCGACGGGCAAACATATCGACGATACGGGCGAACTTTGACAGCCCTAATACTTGACCATTGGGCAAGTAACCGATGTGCGCGACGCCATGAAATGGCAACATATGATGCTCACATAATGAATAAAATTCAATGTTTTGCACCAAGACCAATTCACGATTGGTCGATGGAAATACCGCGCCATTGACCACTTCTTCCAAGCTTTGATGATAGCCTTGCGTCAAATGCGCAAACGCTTTTGCCGCGCGTATTGGAGTATCTTGCAAGCCAGGACGCTCTAAGTCTTCGCCAGTTGAGGTGATTAGCTGACGATAGGATTCAACACTTTCATGAAAATCTGTTGCTATTGTTGGGGTATTGCTCATAAGTTTGGCAGCCATCCAAAATGTGGGTGTAGCTTAACGCTAATCCTTGTTTACAAACAATGGTTGTAAAGGATTTTTATAAAAATTGTGCAAGCTGGGAGGGCTGTGATTATACTTGAAAACAGCTTAACTTCATACTGCTATGCTCAGTAGATAATCGTTTTATCCATATTAGCTATTACTATGAAAGGAGATTAAGCGTTTATAGCGTGTAAGTAAATACAGTATACGAGTGTTTACTTAAATCAATTCGTGTATAATGAGTCATCTTTTAATTTGTGTCTTCACTCGCTATTTATGAGCGAGCTATTAAAAATAATCTGTCATTTAAATTGATTTACGGGGAACTATTATGTTACTACAAGGACAGCGCTTTGTCGTTACCGGCATCGCAAGCAAACTTTCTATCGCTTGGTCAATTGCTGAAGCGCTGCACCGTGAAGGCGCGTCGTTAATTTTAACTTATCCCAATGAAAAAATTAAAAAACGGGTCGATATGGCCGCCGAAGCCTTTGAAGCGGATTTAGTGCTTGAGTGTGACGTGGCATCAGATGAATCGATTGCTGAATGTTTTGAGCAAGTGACCGCGCATTGGGGCGATGGTATTGATGGTGTTGTCCACGCGATTGGCTTTGCGCCGATGGACCAGCTGGATGGCGATTTCGTCAATGCCACTACCCGTGAAGGCAGCCAAATTGCTCATGATATCTCAAGCTATAGCTTTGTGGCCTTGGCCAAAGAAGCACGCGCGCTGCTAGCCATGCGTCATGGTTCTATGTTGACCTTGACCTATGAAGGCAGTATTTCCGTGTTGCCAAATTACAACGTTATGGGTATGGCAAAAGCCAGTTTAGAGGCCAGTGTGCGCTACCTTGCTACCTCGATGGGCGGTGAAGGTATTCGTGTCAATGCCATTTCTGCTGGTCCTATTCGTACCCTTGCGGCAAGCGGCATCAAATCGTTCCGTAAAATGCTCGATATCAGTGAAAAAATTGCCCCGTTACAGCGTAATATTACCCAGACCGAAGTCGGTAATGCGGCGCTATTTTTACTATCACCGTGGGCATCTGGTATCACTGGCGAGATTATGTTTGTAGATGCAGGTTTTAATACCGTTGCCATCAGTGAGCAATTAATGATGCTTGATGAGACAAAATAATGTTTGTAAGCAAAGTTAATGTGAGTTAAGCAGTAGAGAAGACGGCCAATTGGCTGTCTTTTTTAGTTATAATAAGGGCTTTTTGGTGTTGGGCCATTAGGCAACGAATATGATAACCAGATTACCAAAATGGATATTGTGGGGCGGTGCTGTACTGGCATTTAGCGCAGGCTGCGTCAATACCGCCGCATTAATGGGTTTTACCAATCTGTCTGTCTCGCATGTAACCGGTAATGTCAGCTTGTTTTCAGCGGCGATTGCCCATTTAGACGGTCGCAGTATTTTATATATCGGTGCTTTGCTACTGTCTTTTTTGGCTGGGGCAATATTAAGCGGTTTTGTGATTGGGCAACGATCATTAAAGCTGGGTCGGCGTTACGGCAGTGCCCTGTATATAGAAGCGGCACTATTATTGATGAGCTATTGGTTATATCAGCAGCATGATTATTTAGGACAATTGGCAGCGGCGATGGCGTGCGGCTTACAGAATGCGATGGTCGCCACTTATAGCGGCGCGGTTATTCGTACCACGCATTTGACCGGACTAACCTCGGATATGGGCGCTGCCATTGGCAACTGGCTGGCAGGTCGCCGTATTAGTAAGCCCACCTTAGGTTTTCAAGCGATTATTTGGTACTGCTTTTGCGGTGGCGGCGCCGTTGGGGCGTTTTTGTACGCTAAAGTTGGCTATGGCGCGTTATTTGTCCCTATTAGCATTGTTTTGAGTGCAGCTTTTTTCTATAACTATATGTCAGACCGTTTGCCAGAAAAAAGACAGCCGAGACAAAAAAAGCGCCCATCTGCTTGATGAGCGCTTTTTATTTTAACTTTTTAATTCAAATAAGCTTAATGAGACAAACTACTTATCGTCTTCTTCGTGATCTTCATGTTCATGTAACCCTTGCATCATATCTAATGCGGAGTCGTCGGTACGCTGCTGATCTTTTCTATCCAAGCCGTCTTGATTGATATCTTTTGGTGCCATTTTTGTGGTCGAATCGGTTTTATTTGAATTTGGCATAGCATACTCCTGTTTGTTTTTATCAGTGTCCAATAAAGTCCAATAAAAATTTTAAAAATATAATGGGTAAATTTATCGGCTTTTAGTTTTAATTAACTTATTTAGTATGAGATAGCACTGTACGCTTGTACATACACGGTGTACGCTTGTTTAGTGACGATGTGTAACCATACATCACAAGGATTACTGCTTAATTTTTCTATAACCACATTTATTGCAAAATTATTAGCAGCACTCTTAAATCAGTTTTTTGTTATATATCTGCTATGATGACGGCGTATTTTTTGTGGTGACCGATTGATGAAGGGTAGGTCGCTAAAATACGCTTTTATTTTAGGTTTTTTACACTGTCTTTGGGGAAAATAAGGACATTTTATGTCAGAGCAAAAACTAGATAGCCATCTTCCTGATGATGGCAACGAGTATTTATTTACCGACACCTTTCCAAAAGGTACGGGTAAAGGGTTGATAGTGGTCGTTATTGCGGCGGTTATCAGTATGATTATCTATAACGTTTTGCCGTTTGATATCAATGCCAATAAGGGCCTCGCGATGTTGTTTTTCATCGGGGTTCTGTGGCTGACAGAGGCGGTGCATGTTACGATTACGGCGCTTTTGGTCGTCGTCGTTGGCACGTTGATTGGCATTCCAGAGTTTGATGCGGAGATTGGTTTACAAAGCTTTGCCAATCCGACGATTTATTTATTCTTTGGTGGTTTTGCTTTGGCAGCGGCACTACATGTACAGCAACTGGATAAAAAAATTGCGTTAAAGATTTTATCGATGTCAGGCGGTAAGCTCAGCACGGCAGTATTTTTGATATTTGGTGTGACAGCGTTTTTGTCGATGTGGATATCGAATACTGCGACCGCGGCGATGATGTTGCCACTAGCACTCGGTATTTTGACCCAAGTTGACCGTGAAAAAGACCGCGGCACCTTTGTTTTTGTATTACTGGGTATTGCTTATTCAGCGAGTCTTGGTGGTTTGGGTACGATTGTTGGTTCGCCGCCCAACGCTATTGCCGCAAAGGCGCTTGATATTGCGTTTGTAGACTGGATGAAGTTTGGTATACCGATGATGTTGGTGCTCTTGCCATTGTTACTGGGTGCCATGTATGTGTATTTAAAACCAAATCTAAATCGTAAGATTGTACTGCTTGAAGACGAGCCTATTGCTTGGAATAAACCGCGCATAGTGACAATTATCGTCTTTATCATTACCGCCCTTAGCTGGATCTTTTCCAAAAAAATCGGTGCGGCATTAGATATTACGGATACCGATGCCGTGATTGCCTTATCCGCTGCTGCTGCTGTAGTGAGCTTGGGTTTGGTGTCATGGAAGCAAGTGTCTGATAATACCGATTGGGGCGTACTCATGCTGTTCGGTGGTGGTATCGCGCTATCGACGATTTTGAAAGTATCAGGTGCGTCTTTGGTACTGGGCGAAACGGTTGCCAATGCGCTGTCTTCAGCACCGCTTATTATCGTCATGATTGCCGTATCGGCATTTATTATCTTCTTGACAGAGTTTGCTTCTAATACGGCTTCTGCTGCTTTGTTAGTACCGGTATTTGCTGCTATTGCTGAGCAAATGGGACTGCCACACGAAGTGCTCGTCTTGGTTATCGGTATTGGCGCTTCATGTGCCTTTATGCTACCGGTTGCCACGCCGCCGAATGCGATTGTCTTTGGTACGGGTCTGATTAAGCAAAACGAGATGATACGTGTTGGTGTTATTCTCAATATTCTTGCTACCCTAGTCGTCGGGTTGTGGGCGTATTTTTTCTTAATCTAGTTTAAGCCGTCATTTACTGCTTTCAATAAATCCCGATATTTACTTAAATGTCGGGTTTTTTATTTCCTTTTATTTTCAATGAATGTATAACTAGAACTTTAACGTTAAGCTTTATAGAAGAGATTGGCTATGGAATGGGTAAAATGCTAACACTGTTTATGGTACAACTTGGTGCTCGCCCCAAAGGTCGTTTGATTGAGCAGCACGATATATTTTTTGGCGTGGCCAACCAAGTCAGCGAGCTGATAGACGATATCAATCAGCACTGGTCTGAGGTTAAAAATAAATGGCACATTGACTCGTATCGAGCGATTACTAAAGTTAATAATTATGCGATTAAATTGGTCGAACCAAGTAGCCAAATAGAAAGTGCCAACGATGTAGAGAGTACCAACGATTTAAAGTTATTCTTTATCAATTTAGGGGGTTATCAGCGCGGCAGTTTCGAAGAGTTTCATTATAAGCTGCTTATCGTTGCTGCTACTCAAGCGGACGCTATTAAGCAAGCAAAACAGAGCGAATTTTATAAGCAATTTACTTATAAAGACAAAGAGTCGCCTTTTAATGCCGCCTCGCATATTGATGATAAGTTTGAGGTAGATATCGACGATATTTATAACGTCAATGACCTTATTCCAAATGTTCGGTTGTTGATTGAGCCGATTACTAACGATAACAATGAATTTGCGAATACTGATGATAAAGAGTACGTTGGTTATCTGAGTATCAAGAATTTAAGGAGGTTAAAATAATATGGCTTTAAATATGTACTATAAAAACGGCGTTATTCGCAAAATGCGCAGCCAAATATCTGATGAGCTATTGACCACGCTTTATCAGATTCATAATAATGCCAATTTTCCACAATTGACGTGGTTAATTGATAACTTTTATGAAAATCCACAGATTCAGCCTAATGTCGCTAAATTATTAGCTGATGAGGTGGTGGCGTTTGAAAGACTGTTACTTTCGTTGCACCTGCCTTTTCCTATGCTGCCTCTGCAAAAGCTCCATAGCTTCTTTACGGGAGCTGCAACTAGTGGGCAGGTAATTTATACCAGTAATTAGTGAATTTTTTGCTTTAGCCTGTTTCTATAACCATCTTGAATCACGCCCAAATTACCCCCATAATCTAAGCACTTCCAAATAATAAATAGCCTAAGTAAATATGCCCAATACTTCTAAGAATACTACAGAAACTGCTACTGAAAACACAACCAACGACCTAAGCTCTAATGAATTTAGCTCCAACGAAAATGAAGCAAGTAAAGCCGCCAACCCAAATAATGATGACTCAAATATTACTGTAAACAGTGATAAGGCATCTTCGTACGCGAAGGTTGCCACTGACTTACCAGTTTTAGCCAAAGATAGCTATTATCTCAGTCGTTTAGAGCGTGAGCTGGCGCGTGCCGCTGTGGCTAATAATAAAAGAGATCAGAAGGGTTCTGATAATAAAGCAGAGGACGGGCTAACCAAAAAACGTGCGCAGTATGACAAAATAAAAACCCGCTCACAGAAAGCGGTGCAAGCGCGTATTGATAGTATTCCTCAAGATTTAGCAGCGAAGTTAAATCTTGACTTGCCCGTAAGCCAACGTGCTGATGACTTGGTTCAAGGTATTATTGATAACCAAGTGATTATCGTGGCAGGTGAGACGGGTTCTGGTAAGACGACGCAATTGCCAAAGCTTGCAATGCTGGCAGGTCGCGGTATTACAGGACAAATAGGGCATACTCAGCCAAGACGTCTGGCAGCACGCAGCGTAGCAAACCGTATCGCTGAAGAGTTGGGCGAGCAGCTTGGTAATACCGTCAGCTTTAAGGTTCGTTTTAATGAGCAAGGGTCGGCACAATCTATTGTCAAGCTCATGACCGATGGTATCTTGCTCGCTGAATTGGGTCATGATCGTTTCTTGAGTAAGTACGATACCATTATCATTGATGAAGCGCATGAGCGTAGTTTAAATATTGATTTTATTATGGGGTATCTAAAAAAACTGCTGCCCAAGCGCCCTGATTTAAAAGTCATTATTACCTCAGCGACCCTTGATACTAGACGCTTTAGTGAATATTTTAGCCATTATGATAAGAAGCTAAAACGTAACGTGCCTGCGCCGATTTTTAATGTCGAAGGTCGCAGTTACCCTGTGGAAGTTCGTTATCGTCCGCTGACCGATGAGCCAGTAAACAGCTCGGATGATGATAGCTATGATGACTTTGAAGAGAATCTGCCGCGTGCGGTGGTTGCTGCCGTCGAAGAATGTTTTAGCGATGCACAAAATAAAGGTCATGCCGATCAAGCAGATATTTTAATATTTGCCGCGACAGAAGCTGAGATTCGTGAGCTCCAAGAGGTGCTTGAGCGTCATGGGCCAAAACATACCGAAGTGCTGCCACTATTTGCACGGCAGACTTATGAAGAGCAGCAGCGAATCTTTCAGCCGTCAGGTCGCGGTCGGCGTATCGTTATCGCCACCAACGTTGCCGAAACTGCACTGACCGTACCTGGTATTCGCTATGTGATTGACTTAGGATTTGCGCGGATTTCGCGTTATTCGTACCGCTCGCGCGTGCAGCGTCTCCCGATTGAAGCCATCTCACAAGCAGCGGCCAATCAGCGTAAAGGTCGCTGCGGTCGTGTGGCGCCGGGTGTTTGTATTCGTCTTTATTCTGAGGAGGATTTTACTGGTCGTCCAGAATTTACCGAACCTGAAATTTTACGTACCAATCTTGCCTCCGTTATTTTGCAAATGGCCAACCTGCGCTTAGGCAGTGTCGATGATTTTGCCTTTATTGAGCCACCTGATAGCCGTTTGGTCACTGATGGGCATAAATTGCTTGATGAATTGGGCGCGATTACTTCCAAAAAAGCTTCTCAAAAAGAAACGGCCAGTAATGCTAAAAAACAAAAAGGTCTCGACCATTTGGTTTTGACGCCGACTGGGCAAAAAATGGCACGTATGCCAATTGATCCAAGGCTGGCACGTATGCTAGTTGCCGGTAGCGATTTTGATTGTATCCGTGAGATGCTCATCGTGGTTGCGGCGCTTGCTGTTCAAGACCCGCGCGAGCGTCCTGCCAATAAGCGCCAGCAAGCGGATCAAAAGCATGCTGAGTTTCGTCAAGATGATTCAGATTTCTTATTCTATTTGAGCCTGTGGAAAGCCTTGTTTGAAAAGGACGAAGACGGCAACAAACTGTCTGGCAATCAGCGTAAGAATTTTACCAAGAAAAACTATTTGAGCTTCCCGCGTGTCCGTGAGTGGAATCAAACCCATCGCCAGCTGGTACAAATGGTCACTGAGCTAAAACTGACCGATGTTAAGGAGGCAAAAACCACTAATAAAGGTAGCAATAAAAAAGCTTCTTTAGAGAATGTGACTAGCGACCCTACCGCGATTGAAGATGAAGAACTCAAAGCCGTTAAATATGCCAATTTACATCGTGCGTTATTAACGGGTCTGTTATCTACGATCGCGCATAAAACTGAAAATCGCGGTGAGTACTTAGCCGCGCGACAGCAAAAAGCCAAAATCTTCCCAGCCAGTACGGTGTTTAAACAAATACCGCCTTGGGTAATGGCCTTTGAAGTGGTGGAAACCTCGCAAGTATTTATGCGCACCGTTGCCAAAATTGAGCCTGAATGGATTATCTCAGCGGCAGGCGACTTGTTAAAATATCACTACTTTGAGCCGCATTGGTCGAAGAAGACCGGACGCGTTAAAGCTTACGCGCAGATTAGCTTATTTGGTCTGATTATTATCAGTAAACAGCTGACCAACTATGAGCAAGTCAATTTAAGCGAATCGCGAGAAATCTTTATCCGTGATGGTTTGGTGACCGGTAATTTGGGTCGGCAAGCGCCATTTTTACAGCATAATATGGATAAAATTGCTGATATTGAACGTATCGAAGACAAATTGCGTCGCCGTGATTTATTGGTTGATGAAGAAGCGCTGTATCAGTTTTATGATAGAAAAATCCCCGAGCATATTGCCAGCCGCAAAACGTTTGAAGATTGGCGTGCCGAGGTGGAAAAAACTGATACTAAGTATCTATTCTTCACCGATGATGACGTACTTAATAGCCAAGCGCCAACGACAGGCGATTTTCCAGAAGTGTGGAAACTGGGTGATTTAAAATTACCGCTGCGTTATGTCTTTGATCCGTCAAGCGATGATGATGGCGTGACCATTCGTGTGCCACTGGCAGCGCTACCGCAGCTTGATGCGATTGAGCTATTGTGGGGCGTACCCGGCTGGCGTTATGAGCTGGTATTACAATTGCTCAAGTCATTGCCGAAAGACATTCGCCGTCAAATCGTCCCCATTCCTGATACTGCCGATAGCTTGTTTGATGAGTTGCAGCCTGCTGGTGGGCAAGGGTTGCTTAAGCAGCTGTGCCAAGCTTTAAATCGTCGCGGCATTATGTCGGTGACGCCTGAGAGTTTTAATCCTGCTAGCATTGATCGCTATTTACAGCCGCAAATCTGCGTGGTCGATGACAAAAACCGCATTATCGAAAAAGGTCGCGACCTACAAACGCTACAAATTCGCCATGCTCAAGAGACCCGCCAAGCGGTGAATGAGCAACAAGGTACGCATACGGAGTTTCCTGAGCATTTTGCCTTTAGCAAAAATCATCATAGTGCAGGTGTGGTGATGAAACAGTTTGCTGCTTTGGTCGCAGACGCGTCGGGCGAGGCGGTATCGATTCACCAATATACCGACGTTAATGCAGCGTTGCAGGCGCACCGTATCGGGGTTTTGACTTTAATAAAAGCTAAGCTTGGTGCGAAGAAAAAACAGCTCACCAGTCAGATTGATAAGATATTTAAATTGGCTTTTGCTCCCCTTGGTGATATGGAGAAGCTAAAAACCATCGTTATCGATGCGGCATTAGATGCTGCGCTTGAAGAGCATTATGTGCTATTTGATCATACTGCCGATTTACCTGAAAGCGCTGATGATACTGCTGTTGCCCTTGCAGAAGAATTGCCTTTTACGCCAGAGGAGTTTGAGAAAACCTTAGAAGTCGTCGCTGGTAACTTCCTATTAACGGGTCAAGATGTCATAAAAACACTCAAAAATGTCTATACGCGTTGGCAGCGTATTCGTCAGAGCTTACTCATGCTTGATAGAGAAATATTTGGCGAGTCTATCGAAGATATCGAAGACCAGCTAGAGGATTTGCAGTTGGCTGATTTTGTTTATCGCATGGATTATAGCCATTGGCAGCAGTATCCACGCTATTTGGAAGCATTAGAGATTCGTCTTGAGCGCCTTGAGCACAATCTTGAAGCGGATCTTGATGGTGTCTACGCTCTTGATGAGCATATGGAGCGGCTGGCAAATCGTGCCAATGATAAAGCCATTAGCGAATATCGCTGGATGGTTGAGGAGTATCGCATTCAACTCTTCGCGCAGCCGATGAAAACCCGTATGGCGGTATCACCGAAGCGTCTAAATAAAATGTGGGAGAAAGTGAGTTAGTAACTAGGAATTTTACCGAAAATCCAGTTATCCTAGATAGCTAGTGAGTAGGGTGGGCCCGGCGCACCATTTCCATGTAATTTACTTCTTATCGGTGCGCTTGGCGCACCCTACAATAATTTCCATATCTAATGATAAACAATAAAAAAGGCTGGATTAGCAAACGCTAATCCAGCCTTTTTGTTTAACCATAGATAAACTATAGCAATGCTCTAACCTTTGGATACACCATATTGGCAGGAGACAAGATATCATCTAGCGTCTCTTTGTCCATCAGTTTTTCTTCTAATACGATGTCGTAAACACTGCCACCAGTCTCTTGTGCTCTTCTCGCAACAAAAGAAGAGGCGTCATAACCAAGGTGCGGATTTAGCGCGGTGACCAGTCCGATATTATTGAATACCTCGACACTACACGCCTCGTTGTTCATCATCAGACCATCAATACAGCGCGTGGCAAACATCTCACAGATATTAGCCAGCATGCTCATACCCGTAAACAAGTTAAAGGCAATGACGGGCTCAAAGACGTTTAGCTGTAGCTGACCATTTTCTGACGCCATAGCGATAGTATGGTCGATACCCATGACATGGAAACACGCTTGGTTCACCACTTCTGGGATCACAGGATTTACTTTACCCGGCATGATGGAGCTACCAGGCTGCATTTCAGGCAAGCGATATTGCGCTAAACCTGCACGCGGACCCGAAGACTGCAAACGTAAGTCATGGGCAATCTTAGATAAACGCGCAGCAAAGAGACGCAAATTGCCAGACAAAGCCACATAAGCACTGGTGTCTTGTGTCGCTTCAATCAAATCTTCAGCAATATAATAAGGTCTGCCAGTCAAATCAGACAAGGTTTTGGCAACTTCTTCAGAATAGCCCGCTGGTGCATTCAAGCCCGTACCAATTGCTGTGCCGCCCATATTGATTTCATGAAACAGCGCACGAGTAGATTCGATACGATCCATCTCTTTTTTGATCATGGTTGCAAAGGCGTTGAACTCTTGACCCGCGGTCATAGGCACAGCGTCTTGCAAATGCGTGCGACCCATTTTTAATTGATCGGCAAGCTCCGCGCTTTTTTTCTTAAGGCTGTTATACAAGATATCCATTTTACTTAATAGATGGACACAGTATTCATCTAACGCCACATTCATCGCTGTAGGGTAGGCGTCGTTGGTTGATTGTGACAAGTTGACATCGTTATTTGGATGCACGTGCTGATAGTCGCCTTTCTCGTAGCCTAGGATTTCTAGCGCGCGATTGGCAATCACTTCGTTGGCGTTCATATTGGTCGACGTACCTGCACCGCCTTGGAACATATCAACGATAAACTGATCATGATATTTATCAGCAATTAAATCATCGCACGCCGCTGCGATAGCATCTTTAACGGTGTCATTTAGCACGCCTACTTTATTATTGGCAATCGCGGCTGCTTTTTTAACGGTGGCAAAGGCACGAATAAAGGTCGAAAACTGGTTCAAGCGCACTCCACTGACCGTGAAGTTTTCAAAAGCACGTAAGGTTTGGATACCATAGTAAGCATCAGCGGGCACGTCACGATAGCCGAGTAGGTCATGTTCTTGGCGAGTAGCAGTTGTCATGCAATAAATCCTTTCAATAAAAAGCCCTGATTAAGACGCAAAGATACCGTCATTTGTTAACATGACAGTAATAGCCTTGCATTGGTAAGTCTATATGGTTGACCTTATAGCATAAGCCTTTTAGGCAGGGATTAACAATGAATATTTATTACATCACTCATAATAAAACAAAAAACTTTATATTATAAATAGTAAGCGCTAAACGTTTTTATCTGAAGAAGGCCGTAAACTCATTAAATCCACCTTCAAAGCAAAGATAATATGATTTTATCTCTACTTTAATATAGTCAGTGTAAAATAAAAGCGACACGTTATAGATTTCTTCGACTGGTATAAATTTTCCTTGCTTGCTGTTATCACAGAGGCTACGAAAAATTCATCCCAGTCGCACTGTATCGATTTTAGAGTAATTCTACTATAGTTAGTTTAAAGCACTTAATAAGCGCCAAAATTTGCTTTAGGGTTTTGCTCTTATATTTTCTGTCACCACGCCCATCGCATAAAACAGCAAGGCGATAAGGGTCATGGCGACGATAAACGGCGTTAAAACCCAAATTACAATGTTAATGAGTAATGATGATAATAGACCATTAAAGATAATGCTGTGCGGCGCGATAAAATCGGTGATGACATCGACAGCGCGTTTGGCGATCGGGAAAAGTAGGGTGCTGACAGCCAGAATATAGAGATATTTGACGAAGTCAGGATTGCTTGAGAGAACGATAAAGTAAAAGCCTACATAGTAGCTGATACCTAATGCCCAGCATTTGAGAGTGTAGCTGAAACGAATCATGTGACTTCCTCCCTAAATCTGACGGTGATGTGACCATCCATGGATAACACATCAATATCTAATATATTCCAATAATTGAATATATTATTATATGTTATATTACGAATATACAAGTTAAGTCAACTGTTTTTTATCACCATCTTTATTTAACTAATAGCACACTAGCTGCGAGATTAAAGCCTAAAATTTTATCAATAGAAAATAAATAGCCTAAGCAAAAATTAAAAACCAATGCAATAAAAAGGGAAAAACCATGTGGAACGAGCGCTATGACGAAGCAGAATATATTTTTGGTACCGAGCCCAATGACTTTTTAAAAGAAAATTTTCAAAAAATACCGCTAGGTGGCAGGGTGTTATGTTTGGCTGAAGGCGAAGGCAGGAATGCAGTTTTTTTAGCAGAACAAGGGTACGAAGTGTCCGCCATGGATATGTCTAACGTAGGATTAAATAAAGCTTTAAAGCTGGCGCAAGATAGAGGCGTTGATATCATCACTCAAGTTGCTGATTTAGCTGACTATGAGTTTGGCCAATCACAGTGGGACAGTATCGTTGCTATCTGGGCGCATCTGCCGCCAGCCATACGCCAGCACGTTCATGGGCAGATTGCACCAGCGCTCAAGCCAGAGGGCGTGTTTATCTTAGAGGCTTATACCGAGCAGCAGCTAAGCATGGACGCTGTCGGCGGACCTCCTGCAACACAAAAAGAGCGCTTTGGTTCGTTAGCAGTTTTGCGTGCTGAGCTGGCAGAGTTAGAAGAAATAACGGGTATCGAAAAGCAGCGCATGATTTCTGAAGGTAAGCGCCATCAAGGTTTGAGTGCGGTGGTACAGTTTATTGCTAAAAAAACAGATGAGCATGAATTTAGGCGCTAATTTATGAACGTGATTGTCAGTTTTGATAATACTTATATTCTTTGATTTTGACTGCTTAATTCTAGACCTGTAATTCAGCACTCGGGCTGATGCCAAATAAGCGTTTATATTCTCGGCTAAATTGGCTCGGGCTTTCATAACCGACTTGCATAGCGATTTGGGCGATTTGAGTGTCATTTGCTTGGATCAGTCGTCTTGCTTCCATCAAACGCAGGCTTTTTTGGTATTGAAGCGGGCTTAACTGAGTAATTTCCTTAAAATGATGATGAAACCCTGAGACACTCATCCCGCAGCGACTGGCCAATTCTTCGATAACTATTGCCTCATTTAAATGCGTCTTTATCCAATCGGTAGCTTTGCTAATACGGTGCGTATGGCTGCCATTGACCACCAGTTGGCGCAATTTATTGCCTTGCTCTGCTATAAGCAGGCGATAGTAAATCTCCTGCTGAATTAATGGAGCAAGAAAACCAATATCATTTGGATAATCAAGCAAGTGTATCAGGCGTTCAAACGCCGCCATGATGGTACTGTCCAATTGCCACTTTATTCCTAAATGACCTGCAGTATTAGGTAGTTTCGGCGGTATTTTTGCTAAAACCTCACTAATCATAACAAGGTTTAATTTCATAGACAGCACGATAACCGGACGCTCTACCGTCGCATGCCTTATATGCATGCTTAAAGGGATATTAACGGGGCAAAACATGAGATTACTTTTGTCAAACCTTTGACAGTCGGCACCTAAGTAAATCTGGCGCGCACCTTGTAAAACGATGCAGATACTAGGTTCTTGAATATAGCTGACGGCTTTACTGGGTTTATCAGCACAGTAAAAAAACAAACCTGAAACGGCGGATTCAATGGTTTTGTTTCTAGGTAATAACGATAGGAGTTGCTCAATGGTTGATTGATTCATTAGCTTTTCTTATTTTATACAATTACTCGATACTATAGAGTTTTGTAGGATTGGGCAAGAGGTTTGGAGCTGTGTTCTAACAGATTGTCGCGCTGAGTCTTATACTAGCCTTATTGAGACTGATGCAGCCTCATGATTGATTGAATCAAATTTTGTGTAAGTAAAACATAAGGAATAGATAATGAAAATATTTTATAAAACTCGCGCCACAGCAACCGGCGGTCGTTCTGGTCACACCGGTCTTGATGATGGTTCGTTAGGTTTTGATTTGGTGTCATTTCAAGAGCAAGATAAAGAAGGTGTCAATCCAGAACAGCTTTTTGCCATGGGTTACGCCGCTTGTTTTGATAGCGCCTTAAATATGACGGCGCAGCACATGAAACTGCCGATCACTGCGTCAAAGACCTCGACCCAAGTTGGTATTGGTATGAAGGCCGATGGCAGCTATAACTTAGATATCGATTTGTACGTTGAGGTGTCTGGTATCGATGAAGTACAAGCGCAAACCCTTGTTGAGGCGGCTCACCAAGTATGCCCGTACTCCAATGCTACTCGCGGTAATGTGGATGCGCGTTTGCACGTGACTGTGGTTTAGATATCATTTTATTAAACAATGGCTTTGATACCTGAGTGAGTAGATACACTAATAACTATAAACAAGTATAAGAATACCGTGACTTTCAATTGCTTGGATATATAACGTATCCAAGCAATTTTTTTATCCAAACAAGATAAAGGTCATTTGTTTAACTCTATAAACGAATAAAGCGCTCTTTGAGCAAAATAAAAATAATATCAATACTAAAACTTTGTTCGAAATTAAATAATAGTGACGTTTGCTCTCTGTTCTATTTTGTGTGAATAACTTGCTGGGCTTCGAGTTTCTCTTTATGTCTGTTATGGTAAAAACTAATAAGTTGATAGCGAAATGACAGCTTATTTTTATAGAGTATCTTTTTTACAAAGTGCTTTTCAAATAATAACAACATAATAAAAGGGCGAATATTATGAATAATGACACTAAAAACAATAACGCTAAAAACGCTGATGCTAAAAATAACAAAAAGCGCATTATCGATAATTCTGAAGATTTAAAAGCCAAAATCACCGAATCTATTGATGATTTTAAATTGCGCGCTGAGCTTTTGATAGCTAATTTAAAAGAGGGCGGAGATGATGGTTATGACCATTCGACGACCACTGCCGGTGAAAAAGGGCTTAAATCCGGAAAAGTTTCAGAGCTAACAGTGATTGCACCGTTAAAAGAAGGCGGGGCAGAACGGCTAAAAAAAGTCTTAGAGATTGCTGGCGGTAATTTGGCAGGGGCAACGCGGGTTGGCACGCTGCACGATTTACGCTTTGTGTTTTTAGACAATGACACCAGAGTGTTGTTTTGTACGGCTTATGATGGCGATTGGGACCCTTATATCGACGACTTTGCCACTAAAATTCCTGAACTGATGGATATTTTATTCGGTAGCGTTGAAGGTTGGCCTGGCATTAAAGACCCGAGTGTCAAACAGTTCATTTTAGATCATCAAATCACTGCCGCTGGTTGGTATGTAGGAGTTCCGCATCTGACTATTCAAGATATTCGCCGCCAAGACCGCATCGTTAAAGGCATTAATAAAGCGCTGGATGAAGCACAGTCTTAAAGTTTGTGATAAAACAATAAGATATCACTAATTTATGCCATCCTTTTATATCACCATTTTTAAATGGGCTGGGTGATATAAAAGGTAAGGGCAAAGTAAACTCAGACAATGATAAAAATAGGGTTAACAATGAGTAAAAACACTGGAAATAATAATAAAAATGATAGTACTTCAAAAGATAATCATCCTTTAACCAGCAAACTGCATGAATTAAAGGATGACTTTGGCAATCGTATCGTAGATAGCAATTTTGAATCGTGGTTAGCAGATATTAAAAAAGAAGTCGGCGATGGTATCGAGACTTTAGCGAATAAAGCACGCGGCGTCTTTAATCCAAATACCGTCACCATGCAGCTAGAAGACATTCAATCCATTATTTTACGCGATCGACCAACGCCTTATTATGGAACAATCGTTGCGCTGAAAATCAATAATGCAGAAGCTGGGCGCCAACTTTTGAAAACCGTTTTACCTGACGTGACTGGCAGTAAGGCGTGGCATAAAGACATGCAAGCGACGCTATCTATTGTCATGACTTATGATGGTTTAGAGGCGCTCGGCGTGCCGCGGTCGTCATTGGATAGCTTTCCAGAATCCTTTAAAGCAGGTATGGCGAAGCGCGCAGAAAAGCTGCGGGATTTCGATATCAATGCCCCCGAAAACTGGGCTTCCCCTTTTGGTGATAAAGGCGATATCCATGTCGGTGCGGCCATTATTGCTGATAGTAAAGAGAAATGGCAAATAAAGCTGAAGGAGCTGCAAGACAATATTCAGTCGTATATCAATGAAGATAATCCTGCCAATGGCGATATTGAAATTCTTATGGAGCATGCTTTTGGTTCAGACAATAATGTCAAAAACGTCTTTGGCTATCGTGATGGTATCAGTAATCCAGAGATTCAAGGCAGCGGCATTCAAACGCCGCCAAGTCTCGACGGTGAGGCGATTGCAGCAGGCGAGTTTGTATTAGGTTATGAAGGCGAGGCGGGCACGATAGCACCAATGCCGCAGCCAGAAGTTTTGGGTAAAAACGGCTCGTTTATGGTATTGCGTGCCTATAACAGTCATGTCGCCGCCTTTAATAAATTTTTAACAGAAAATACGCAGAGTGACGAAGAAGCGGAGTTACTGGGCGCAAAAATGTGGGGACGTTGGCGCTCAGGTGCGCCTGTGGTCTTATCTCCTGAGCACGATGATAAAGCACTGGGCGATGACCCCAACCGCAACAATAACTTTGGCTATAAAGACGATCCTTATGGCAAAAAATGTCCATTTGGTGCCCATGTACGGCGTATGAATCCAAGAGACAGCAAAGACTTTATTTTATCAGACGTACGTATTCACCGTATCGTTAGGCGCAGCGTCGGTTTTGGCGAGGTGTTGCCGCCCGATGTGACTGAGGACGATGGCAAAGAGCGCGGGCTATTTTTTATTGGTATCAATGCTCATGCTATGGAGACTGTTGAATTTTTACAATCGCAATGGATTAATGATGGTAATTTTATGAGCTTAGGAGAAGAGAAAGATCCGATGCTTGGTGTCCATCATGGCGATAAAGACGACGCTGCTGATACCTTTACCGTACCTGCTGACCCAATTCGTCAGCGCTATCACGGTATCGAAACTTTCAATACCTTGTACGGCGGTGAGTATTTATTTATCCCAAGCTTATCGGCGCTAAAATGGATGAGTGAATTGTCTTAAAAGCTTAAAAATACCGTTTCATTTACAAGAATAACTACTGATAAAAAAGGATTAAAAAAATGTTAAAGAAATTATTCAAACCTAAATATGTACCTTATGACGCAAAATATATTGCGCTGAGCGCAGAAGACGAGCGTAATATTCGCACCATTACCGACGATATCAAAAACTATATTGCTCGAAGTGATAAAGCCAGTAACGTCGATTACCATACGCGTGATGCCCATGCCAAAGGCTACTGCGCCCTTAAAGCCAAGTTTGAGATAGTAGATAATTTGCCTGCTGAATACGCGCAAGGTCTGTATGCCAAAGCAGGCATTCATGATGCCGTCATTCGTTTTTCTAACGGAGCCTCGCGCGTTTCGACTGATCGTAAGCTTGGCTTAGCGCAAGGTTTAGCGATTAAGGTCTTTGACGTAGCGGGTGGAAAACTCGCTCCCGGCGAAGAAGATAGTCCTAACTTTGATTTTAATTTAATCAATCATCCGGTATTTTTCTGTAATCGAATCGAAGATTATGCGTATATCTCTAAGCTGTTTTTAGAGCTGCCAGAATACGCTGAAAAAGGCGCAAGAGGCAAAGCGCAACTGGCTTTTAATTGGTTGACCAATTACGGCTCAAGATTACCGACCAAAGAGTCTTTTAAAACCTTTAAAGCACTGGGCGGATTTATAACCATTGAGCCAAAAAACACCTTGCTTTATGATTTTCATTCGCAAGGCGTAGTGCGTCATGGTGACTATATGGCAAAGATAAGAGTCACGCCAACCAAAGCCGCGGCTAAAAAAATCACCCGTCGTGAGCTTGATGTAAATGCACGCGAGGAAGCAATTCGCCCGCTGATTATCGATGAAATGCGCGAGCATGATTATCAGTTTGACGTCCAGATTCAGCTGTGCCGCAACCTTAAAAAGCAGCCGATTGAAGAGATCACCACCGAATGGAAAGAGAAGGACGCGCCATTTGTGACGGTAGCGAGACTGACAATTCCTTGTCAAGATGTGCCGGATGACGGTCATTTTGAGATTATGGAAAACTTATCCTTTACACCGTTTCGCTGCCTAGAGGAAAACCGTCCGATTGGCAATTTGCAGCAGTCGCGACTAAAAGCCTATCAAATAGCTTCAGAAACTCGTCATAAGCTAAACAATGTCAAACGGCGCGAACCTAAAAGCTTAAAAGAAACTTTTGATAAGTCATTCTTTTAATTGCTTATAAATGCCTAAATTGGTTTATTAAAGATAAGTTTAAATAAAAAAATAAGGCACAAAAAAGAGCCAGTAGTTTGACTGCTGGCTCTTTTCTTTAAATAGGTTTAAGTAAAAATACAGATGTTACTTAAGTCACTGTTTATTAAGTACCAGTCATTATTTATGATTATTATAGTTGGCAATTAACTTGGTATTCTTGACCTTTGTCTGTTTTGATGGTCATGATGCCGTAATCTGCTTTAGTGTGCCAATCGTAAGTGGTCTGTGGGTTCACATCGTTGACATAGCGAGCGCCAGAACCTGAAACGGCTTGTTTCATGCTAACTTTAGCGTTGTCTAAGCCAACTTTTGGTAAAGTAACGTTTAGGTTGGCAGCTTCACCGTTTGCAGTATACGCAGCAGTGATTTGACCGTCGTCTTCACAAGTAAATGATTGAGTTACTGGTTGAGTATTGGCTGGTGGCGTTGTGGTGGTCGGCGCGCTGGTCGCACAAGCAGCGAGTAGTACGGCAAAAGGGGCAACAGCGAATAATTTTTTCATAATAGTCCTCAAAAATTAATGTGAATTTTATTTGTTACGTTAAGGGCGTATCATACAATAAAAAATGTAATTTCGTGTTGTGGTTCGTATTTTGGCGAGTAACATCAGCTGGCGGCTTTATCACTGCACGGTCTAGTCAGTAAGGTCTTGCTTGTCCTTTGTTTAAAATGAAGACCAACACTGCGCCTAATATCACTACGCTTGCGATAATAAAATCTAAGGTCAATTTCTCTGACAAAAATATCATACCGAGTAGAGCAGCAAGTACTGGTACGCAAAGTTGCACCACCGCTGATTGGGTCGTTTTTAAGAGTGGCATCGCCATATACCAGATACTGTAACCGATACCAGAAGCGATAGCACCCGATGCGACTGACAATATGACACCTGTCATGCTGATATCATTTAAATAACCCATGCCGATTAATGCCAATATCGGCACTGCAATTAAACTTCGTATAAAATTAAAGCCCGTCGTTCTGAGCGGCGAAACGCAGCTTTTACCACGTATGCTATAGATACCCCAAGCGCTACCGCTTATTGCCATTATAAGCGCCGCCGACAAGGAAGGCGTGCTAGCTGATGGCAGCATCAAGTATACAAAACCTATCAATGCGATCAAAAGTGCTGTCCACTGTAGGCGAGTTAATGGTTCTTTATGATAGATGCCCCAACCAATCATCGTAAGCTGCACGGCAGCAAATAAAATAAGTGCCCCCGTCCCTGTATCAAGCGCCTGATAAGCCACTGAAAAACATAGCGCATATATGACTAAGCAAAGACTACTAAACCAATCGCCTGTGTCTTGTAAAACGGTCTTATCAGTATTGCCAGTCTGTTTTGAAGTATTTCTTCTTAAACGGTTTCTTCTTAAAAAATACGCTTGCAGCAGCATGATAAGACCAAGGCACGCGGCAGCGCTAAGCAAGCGGATAACGGTAAAATTCCAGGCATCAATTGCGCCGTCTGCCAATGCCATTCTACAAAGCAAAGAATTGGCGGCAAAGGCTATTAAAGCGATCATCGTAAATAGGGCAGCTTTCAAAAATAATTCCTACAGGCACGATAGGTTTTTGCCTAAGATTTGGGGTTATTTTTCTATTCTTTTTAGCCATTTAGCCATTTAGCCATTTAGCCATTTAGCCATTTAGCCATTTAGCCATTTAGCCATTTAGCCACTTGTTGCACCCGTTGCACTCTATCGCCACCGATGCGTTGAAAATCTTTATTATGCAAAGTTAACTGACTGGCAAAGTAAGCACTGATATCTTCACGCTGATGCGGGCTATCACGCAAATCATCGGCGACCCACGGGATATCCACTTCGGTCAAGAGTATCAAATCGTAATGGTGCGTTAATGCCGCTTGAGTAAGCGCTTTAGGACAGTCGCCGTAATACCAGTTGGCATACACCATCAGCTCAAATAAACTGGTATCACAGAATAAATAACGGTTATTATCAGGCAATTGCGCGGCTTGTTTAGCAAGTTTATTTTCTAAGTCAATTTGACCTTGCGCGATAGGTAGTAAATCATCCCACGTGCAAGTCAGCTGCTCGTTATCCCATTTTACTTGCAGGTAAGTGCGCATATATTCTGGTACCCACGGACTGCCAAAATGCGCAGCCAAATCGCGGCATAATGTGGTTTTTCCAGTGCTTTCCGCCCCTAATATCGCGACATTAAAGACCGATTTAGGCGTATGCTGCGTGAGATTGTACGCGGTAGCGTCGTTGCCATTCATAGTATGCCCAGATTGCAATAAGAGTGAACACTACATATTGTAGCGCGGTAAAAGTTAGACCTTTATAAAAATACAGCGGCACGGAAATCGCATCAGCAATAATCCAAAGTAGCCAGTGTTCGATTTTACGCCGCGCCATCAGCCACATTGCCATTAAAAACAACGCGGTGGTCAGCATGTCGGTGTAATCGACCCAGGTAAATAAGTGCAAGCCCAATACCGCGCCATCGAAGCTAAAGTTATTATTGATAACAGGTCTAAAATAATAAATCAAAGCGACAAAGGCGACGGTCGCTGCCGCCAGTACAGTGAGTATAGGGAGATCTTTTTTGTTTAAATGCTCAACGTCAATGGCAGAGTGAGCGTCCGCATTATAGGTGTGTGCATCTTGCTGCTGTCTGGTTGGATTTATATGGTCATGATGCTTTTTGATGTCTGTATTGTGCTTATTTTGCGTCCAATTTATCCATCCATAAATACTCATGATACTGTAGTAGGCGTTGATAAACATATCGCCGAACAGTTGCCATTTCCAAAGTAGATAGACAAAAATAGCGGTGCTGACCAATCCAATAGGAAAAACCAAAATATTGGTTTTGCTGGCAAGTAAGACGCTACTGACCCCAAATATGACCGCAATCAATTCTAAGGCAATAAATAGGGTCGAGTAGTCAGCATACTGCCCAAATAACCAGTTTAAGAGTTCCGCCATTGCTATTCCAAAAGTAAAAAGTAAAGCGAGAGTTAACAAACAAGTTGCAACCAAATGATGATAATTCACAGCAATTATAGCGCAGCTGTCGACAAATGAAGCCAATCTTTACTTATTCTCATTAAGAAATGGATTATTTGTAACAAAGTATTAGAAAAATTATATTATTCAGGCATAATAAAGGCACTTATTTTAAGTTTACAGTTATTCACCAAAAATTAGACGACTGTTGTTTTTCTCCACTTTTATGCTTATTGCAAGCACCATCGTAGTAGACAAGGAAGCGTATCATGACGACTTGTATCACGGGCACTGGCCTATATATCCCCCCTTATAGCATTAGTAATGAAGAGTTAGTAGAGTCATTTAACCAGTATGTTGATAATTACAATGCCAAACATGCTGACGCGATTGAAGCTGGTACAGTTACGGCGCTAGAGCACTCATCAGCGGCCTTTATTGAAAAAGTATCGGGCATCAAATCACGTTATGTGATGGAAAAGGACGGTATCTTAGACCCTGAAATTATGGCACCTGTCATTGCCTATCGTAATTTGGGCGAAGAGCTGTCTATCATGGCAGAAATGGGCGCTGCTGCACTAAAAGATGCGCTCGCTGATGCAGGTCTTGAGGCCAATGATTTAGACGGTATTATTCTTGCGTGCTCAAACTTCCAGCGTACTTATCCTGCGGTCTCTATCGAGATTCAAAATGAGATTGGTATGATTGGTGGCTTTGCTTATGATATGAACGTTGCTTGTAGTGCCGCGACTTTTGGTCTATCGCAAGCACATGGTTCTATCGTTTCGGGTCTTGCCAAACGCGTTGCGGTTGTGAACGTTGAGATTACCTCAGCGCATCTAAACTGGCGCAACCGTGACAGCCACTTTATTTTTGGTGACGTTGCAACAGCTTGTATCGTAGAAGAGCTTGATACGCCAAAAGGCTACGAGATTCTAAACGCCAAGTTATTCACTCAGTTTTCGACCAATATCAAAAACGAATACGGCTTTATGGATCGCTCTGAGTTCTTAGCAGCGCAGACTGAGATGTACCCCGATATCAAAGAGCCGGTCACTGACAAACTGTTTTTACAAAACGGTCGTAAAGTATTCCGTGAAGTCTGTCCAAAGGTTTCTGAGATTATTACTGAGCATTTGCATGAAAACAATCTGCAAGCCAGCGATGTTAAAATGATGTGGCTACATCAAGCTAATGCCAATATGCTGGATTTAATCTTGCGTACCGTTATCGGTAAAGAAGCGGATAAAGCGATTGTACCAAGTGTCATTGATGAGTTTGCCAATACCAGCTCCGCAAGTCCTATGATTGTGTTCCATCGTTATAAAGACGCGCTACAATCTGGTGATTTGGGTGTGATTTGCTCATTTGGCGCCGGTTACTCGATTGGCTCGGTACTGGTTCGTAAGGTTTAATAGTTAATAGAAGCTCTGTTTTAACCATAAAAATAGCTAAGAGTATTCTTAGCTATTTTTTTGTGCCGTATTTTGCTTTAACTATAGAATAAGAGAAAAAGTCAGCTCAGATTTGAGTGTAATTAGGCATAAATCGGACAGATTGTGAATATAATGGCAAGATTGCTGAGAGGTTTTAAATTAAGCGCAAAAATTTGCTATAATCACTCTCTTATTTTACTCATTTTAAAAAAGTCCTTTTATGAAAGAATCCTTACGCCTGCGTTTAGACCAGATGGTAGACCGTTATGAAGAGGTCACCGCTTTATTATCCGACCCAGGTGTCATCAGCGATAATAATAAATTCCGTGAATTGTCGGTTGAGCATAGCGACTTGATGGAGATCACGACGTTATGGCAGAACTATGTGCGGGCAGAGACGGATCAAGCGGATGCAGAGACGATGCTAGCGGAATCATCAGACCCTGAAATGAAAGAGATGATGCAGGACGAGATTGACAGTGCGAGTAAGACCATTGCTGAGATGGAAGAAGCGCTTAACGTCATGATGTTGCCAAAAGACCCCAATGATAAAGTGCCAGCGTTTTTGGAAATTCGAGCTGGGACAGGCGGTGATGAAGCAGCGATTTTCTCAGGTGATTTGTTCCGTATGTATCAAAAATATGCCCAAAACCAAGGCTGGACGGTAGAGATTTTATCAGCCAATGAGGGGGAGCATGGTGGTTATAAAGAAATCATTACTCGTGTGTCGGGCAATAGCGTGTATGGTCGTTTAAAGTTTGAGTCGGGCGCACACCGCGTCCAGCGTGTACCTGAAACCGAGAGCCAAGGTCGTGTCCATACCTCAGCGTGTACGGTTGCCGTTATGCCAGAGGTTGAGATTGATGATAGCGTCGATATCAATCCTGCCGATATTAAAATGGATACCTTTCGCTCAAGCGGCGCCGGTGGTCAGCACGTTAACACCACCGACTCGGCGGTACGTTTGACCCACATTCCAACGGGTACCGTGGTAGAGTGTCAACAAGAACGCAGTCAGCATAAAAACCGGGCGCATGCGATGAAAATGCTGGTGTCCAAAATCCAACAAGCAAAAGTACAAGCACAAGTCGATGTGGCGGACTCAATACGTCGCGACTTGGTTGGTAGTGGCGATCGCTCAGAGCGTATCCGTACCTATAATTTCCCGCAAGGCCGCATGACTGACCATCGAATCAATTTGACGTTATACAAACTTGATTCAATTATGGAAGGTGACTTGGATGAAATCCTTGATGCGCTGCTGCGTGAACACCAAGCAGACTTGATGGCCAGTATCGGCGGCGGTGATTAAAAGCACAAACTGGCTAAGTTCACTCAGATATAAGCCTAAACCCAGAAAGATTTTGCTATTTTTCCATATTAAAAATAAGCTTTATTTGAACGTTTTATTTTAATTTTACTTCGTTTATTCCTTTAATTATCTAATAATTTTGAGAGTATTATGTCAAAGCACAACAATCAAAATCCGAATCAAGAGCAAGCCCCAGAAGACGCGAACGAGCTGATTGCTCAACTGCAAACTAAGCTTGATGACATCAAGGCGTCAGGTAAGCAGCCTTATCCGAATACCTTTAAGCGCACGGACTATGCTCAGGATTTACAAACGGCTTTTGATGGTGTCTCAAAGCAAGAAATCGAAGATAAAATTGCCAATGGTGAAAAAACTCAAGTAAATGTTGCTGGTCGCGTGATGCTCAATCGCGGCGCGTTTATTGTGATTCAAGATATGACTGGTCGTATTCAGTTATATGTGGCACGCAAACAGCTAGACCCAGAGACGCTAGCGACGATTAAATCGCTAGATTTGGGCGATATCGTTGGGGTATCTGGTTATATCGGTCGTTCTGGCAAAGGCGACTTATATGTCCATATCGAAGCGTTGAGCTTATTGACCAAAGCCCTACGTCCGATGCCAAATAAGTTCCATGGCTTGGCCGATGTCGAAGCACGCTATCGCAATCGTCACCTTGATTTGATGACCAATGAGACCACGCGCGATACTTTTGTGATTCGCAGTCAGGTTATCAGCGGTATTCGCAAATTTATGCTAAACGAGCGTTTTATGGAAGTTGAAACGCCGATGATGCATCCTATTCCAGGCGGCGCGGTCGCGCGTCCGTTTGTGACCCATCATAATGCTTTAGACATGCCGCTATACTTGCGTATCGCCCCTGAGCTGTATCTAAAACGCCTAGTGGTTGGTGGCTTTGAAAAGGTATTTGAGATTAACCGCAGTTTTCGTAATGAAGGCGTATCTACCCGTCATAATCCTGAATTTACCATGATTGAGTTTTATCAGGCATATGCCGATTATCATGACTTGATGGATTTGACCGAGCGATTGTTCAATGAGTTGGCGATGGATATTTTGGGCACCACGGAGCTGACTTATCAAGGCGAGGCGATTAGCTTAAAAGCCCCATTTATCCGCTTGTCGATGTCTGATGCCATCGCTAAATATGCCGAAAACTTCGATATATCGCGTATCAACGACCGTGAGTATCTTGCAGAATATGCTTCAACGACGCTTAAACAACAAGTCAAAGATGTCTTTGGCGTGGGTAAATTGCAGACCATTATCTTTGAAGAAACCGCTGAGCATCAGTTACGTCAGCCGACTTTTATCACCGAATACCCAGCTGAAACTTCACCGCTGGCACGCCGTAGCGATGACAATCCTGACATTACCGATCGCTTTGAGCTATTTATCGGTGGTCGTGAACTGGCAAATGGCTTTAGTGAGCTCAATGACCCTGCCGATCAAGCTGAGCGTTTCCATGGCCAAGTCGCTGAAAAAGACGCTGGCGATGATGAAGCGATGCATTTTGATGAAGAATATATCGAAGCCTTGTCTTATGGTTTACCGCCGACTGCAGGTGAGGGTATCGGTATCGATCGTTTAGTGATGCTATTTACTGACTCGGCCAGTATTCGCGATGTAATTTTATTCCCACATATGCGCCGCAAGTTCGAAAGCTAGACTGCTTTACTTGCCATAAATCGACGCTGGGACTAAACTGAACATAAGAAGGCTTTTTGTACTTTTAACGGAATGGTCTCAAGTGTTTTATGAGACCTTATGGATAGGGATGTTATGGACACTCAGCAAGTACCAGCGTCGATTTGGCAGCAGATGATTCAGCAAAACTTTTTATCTTTGTACGATTTAACTCCAGACAAAATCACTGACCCTGAATATCTTCAGGGGTATGATTTTGTCTTTGAGTTTTCTAATGCTGTGCTCTACCTTATCGTCAATGATGTGACGATACAGGCTGATAGACAGGATATCGATAGCACTCAGGTGCGTACGTGGAGAAAAGACGTTGTCAATCAGCTGATTAAGCAACACGCTCAGTTGTATCTTAAGAATGATCAGGCGCTTGCCTATCAAAATGATTCTAAAAACCAGTCTAAAAATAAGTTGGCATCTGGCCAAAGGCAAACAGTAGACAAGGCGATTTATTTTATTGGTTTGACCGCACTTTCGGTTCAGCATCAAGAGATTGCTGAGATAAATGCTGAAAAGAATAATGCTCAAAACCTTTATCAAAACCGCTATCAGAATAGTTATCGTAATAGCCAACAGAGTAAACCTGTAGAAACCGCTTCATATGCGGTTGGCTATGAATATGGTAGTCAGTTTTTTGCAGAAGACTGTGTGTTAGATTTGGATGATGAAGAAAGCGTCTTGCAAGTCTTTAGCTATCAGAATTTCACTGAGATACTCAAGCAATTGGTAACGCCCAGTGATTTGACGGCATTTCTAGACTTTCATCGCCGTAAGCTTGCCGGATTTGAAGCCTTTCAAGACGAATCAACCTTACTTGCTCAGTTTTTACAGTCGCCAGATTTTCACCAAAGAGCGATTGAGGTTCAAAAACAACTGGTCAGCCATAATTTGATAGCAGAGATTGAACCACGATTGCTAAAAGCGGCAGAGCCTGAGAAGGCAGAGTTTGCTCAAGCGTTGATGGCAGAGATTCAAAAGAACACGCGCATGTGGTACAAGCTGTTTAATAGCTTGGTCAGAGCGTGTTATGACGTGGGTACGCCATTGCCAAAAGAGCAGGTTGATATTTTGGTCGATGAGTCCATGTACACCTATGCTTGTTTGGTAGAGAAAATCTTGGCGCATAGAACGATTGACCAAGATTCACGCTGGAATGGCTACGTGCGCCATGAGCACTCTTATAATATCTTTGGCCGTCATTATCTGCTGATTTTTTATGCGCAAGATGACAACAGCTCGTTAAGTGCGGACAAAGTGCGTGCCGGTCATCAAGACTTATTATTTGAGCTCAACGCGCAAATGCAGCAGCCAGTCATGCAAGATCTGTTTTTAATCGGTGTCGATGTCAAACCCTGTGACGACAGCGTAAATACCGAGGTGCATCTTGACGCCTTTCATCAGCAAGGCTCGCTTATCGATGCCAATACCCAGCGTTTGTATGAGCAATTGGCTGAGTTACGGGCGCAATCCTAACTTGTGCTAGAACCCAGTTTCGACGTTTGGTTTCAATACCTACTTTGATAGTTAGTTTTAAGCTAAATCGCTGATTTGAAGCTTTATTTATATCATTACTCACATTGGCATTTATTATGACGCAGCAATATCAAGTTTTAGCGCGCAAATATCGTCCAAAAAACTTTCACGAGTTGATTGGGCAATCGCACGTCTCACAAGCACTGATTAATGCGATTGATTATAATCGTCTGCACCATGCTTACTTATTTACGGGTACGCGCGGTGTCGGTAAGACCACTATTGCGCGTATTTTGTCTAAATGTTTAAACTGTGAGACGGGTATCACTAGCACGCCATGTGGTGTCTGTGATAACTGCGTGGCGATTGATCAAGGACGGTTTATTGATTTAATCGAGATTGATGCGGCCTCGCGTACCAAAGTTGAAGACACCCGCGAGCTCCTTGATAATGTGCCGTATGCGCCAAGCCAAGGTCGCTACAAGGTGTACCTGATTGATGAGGTGCATATGCTGTCGACACACAGCTTTAATGCGCTGCTCAAAACCTTGGAAGAGCCACCTGAGCATGTAAAATTCTTACTAGCCACCACCGACCCACAAAAGCTGCCCATCACGATTATCTCGCGCTGTTTGCAGTTTGTGTTGCGTCCTTTATCGCAAAGCCTGCTTAGTGAGCATCTAGCCAATATCTTAAATCAAGAGCAGGTGGATTATACTCAGCCTGCGCTTTGGCAATTGGCCAGTGCTGCTAAAGGCTCGGTGCGTGATGCGTTATCGCTGACCGATCAAGCGATTGCATTTGGACAAGGCGCGCTCGATGATGTAACAGTTAATGCCATGCTTGGCTTAATTGATGCCGCTGACTTGGTGCGTTTAATTACAGATATTTATAATCATGATAAATCAGCAGTCGCCACACATATCGAGCAAATGCGGGCGCAAATGGTCGATGCCACTAGCATGTTTGACGGCTTGGCTGAGCTGTTACATCAATTGGCATTGACGCAACTGCTGCCTGAGGTTGCGCTTAACGTAAACGAAGCACAAGCGCAGCAGATTAATCAGCTTGCGCAGCACATGAGTCCTGACGTTTTACAGCTATATTACGAAATCGTCGTCCAAGCGCGTGAAGGCGTAAAGCTGGCTAGCACACCGATGCAGGCACTTGAGATGTGTATTTTACGTCTATTGGCATTTCGACCTTTACCCGCCGATGAGATTTTAGTAAACGCGCCGGATACTACTATATCTTCTGTCCCTAGAGCATCTAGCTCTGTATCAACTGTTTCTAGAGGCTCGATAGAAAATAATACGGTCGATAATGCTAAGGCTGAACTCAATACAGTATCAATAAGTGCCAGTACTGCTGATGCAGCAAACACCACTGCGCTTTTAAATACAGCTGAAAATATAGCGCCTTCATTAGAGCAAACCTTAGCAGTAGTAGAAGCGCTATCAGAATCGCAGCCAGAACCACACTTAGAGCCAGCAGCGGACTCAATACTGCCCCTACCAGGCTATGATGCTGATTATCAGACCTCAAGTCAAAATGAGGTCGAGCCATACAATACAAGTTATGATGATGCTGAATTTGACCAATATAATAGCTACGGTAATGATGAAGGATTGGATTTATTAAGCAGCAATGTTATCTCTGAGCCTGTTATTGAGCCTGAGCCTGTTGTTGAGCCTGAGCCTGTTGTTGAGCCTGAGCCTGTTGTTGAGCCTGAGCCTGTTGTTGAGCCTAGCGCAAATGATTCTCAATTAACTGCGCAAGTGGATGATCCGCGTACTTTATTACGCTGTGCGCCGCAAGAATTAACGGGCGAGTGGACGCCAGAAAAATGGGACTACTGGCTACAATGCGCCCGCGAAGCTGGTAGTTTGGCACCCGATGAATTGGCACTGGCACGTCAAGGAATGATGACCGGGCACTGTAACGCTAAAGCGGTCTTTGTCACGGCGGTAGATAGTAAGCATCTGCAAGCTACTTTTCAGCAGTTGGCAGCGAAACTGCAAGAACAGTTTACGCAAGCAGACATTAGCTTGCACATAGATAGTAATATTATGCAAGCCGAAGATAAAACCCCTGAGCGCCGTCAACAAAAACGCCTTATTGAAGCGCGTACAGTGGCAGAGTCTAGATTGCTTAATACGCCCGTTATGCAGTATTTGACGGAGCGCGGTGAAGGAAAAATGGGTAAGGTTCAGTTATATTAAAGCGTTCAGTTATATTAAACAATGTTCAATTTTATGATTGGCAATCTTTAATCAGTAAACCTTTATATATTTTATTATAATTCTCCAAATATCAAGGCGATATCAATTTATCGCCTTGATATTTTTCGTTTTATTAATGACTAAATAGCTTTGGATGACTAACAGAGTTATAGTAAAAAACTGTAAGATTTATTATAATCCGCTATAATGGTTAAGTTATATTAAAAACTAAAAAGCAGCTTAGGTGGAAATATGTTAGATAATTTACGTGGTATGGCTGTGTTTGCCAGTGTGGTCGGACACGGCTCTTTTAGTGGTTCAGCTCGCGAATTGGGTATTACGACCAGTGCGGTCAGCCAACAGATACGCGCTTTAGAAAACGAGCTTGGCGTAGTACTCCTACATCGCTCAACTCGTAAGCTTAGCTTAACAGAAGCGGGCGCCAGCTTTTATGAAGCGGCAAAAGATGTGGTCAGTGCCGCTGAACAAGGGCGTATTAAAGTCAATCAATTACGTGATGAGCTTGCTGGTAGTTTGCGTATTGCAACGACGCCTGAGCTTGGCGTTCACCATATTTTGCCCGCTCTATCGACTTGGATGTCGGCGCACGATGACCTTAGCATTACTTATTTTGCTGACAATCATTATATCGATATGATTGATGAGCGTATCGATATTGCGGTACGTATGAGCCCTAATATCAACGACTCAACCTTGAGCAATCATCCGTTATCTGATGTGCGTCAACTGTTGGTCGCCTCGCCGCAGTATTTACGTCAGCATAAAAAGATTGAAACGCCAAAAGACTTAGCAGACCATCAGCTGATTTGTATCGATATCATGAAGGATGCAAGTCATGTCGAGCTTACTCAGACCGAAACAGGCAAGAAAACACGCATCAAAATGAATTCGCGTATTCACACCAACAACGTCTTTATGGCGATGACTTTAGCAAAGGAAGGTCATGGTATAATTCGTATCATGGAGATGGACGTCAAAAGAGAGCTTGAAAATGGCAATTTGGTCGAAGTGTTGACTGGTTATCAGCTGCCAAGTTTCGTGCTATATGCCGTCACCTTAAACCGTGATCAGCAACCAGCAAAAATCACCCGTTGCTTAGAAGTATTAAAAAAGTACTTTCACGCCAATTAAGTTAAGTATTTAGTAATATCTGATTAAAATGCTTTTAAAATGTTAAAAGGCAAAAAGCCTATAGATAATGTATCTATAGGCTTTTTCTAGTTTTAAATTTTGGTTAATCCAGACGTTTAAAATGAGGGCTTCAATAAATTAACCAAACGCTCAACCACTTGTGAGCTTTCATCACGGCTCATATTAAGCGGCGGCAATAGACGAATCACATGCCCGCCTGTGACATTAATGATTAATTTTTGCTCATCACGGGCACGGTCAACCAATTTGCTACAATCCATCTCTTCTGGCAGCGCGATACCAATCATCATCCCTGCGCCGCGAGTGCTAACGCCATATCGTCCAAGCGCATTAACCACGTCTTCACGGATGAACTGTCCTTCGGTGACGGCATTGTCCATGATACTGTCATCAGCAAGCACTTCATAAACGCTATGTACTACGCGACTGGCTAGCGGCGTGCCACCATAGGTTGAGCCGTGACTACCGGCGCCAAACAAGCCATTGGCACGCCCGCGTACCATGCAAGCGCCTACTGGAAAGCCATTACCTAAGCCTTTGGCCGTGGTTAAGACATCAGGGCGTGCATTGCTATGCTGATACGCAAAGTACTTGCCCGTACGACCGTTACCGGTTTGTACTTCATCGAGCATAAATAACCAATCATGACTATCGCATATAGCTTGTAGTTGCTCAAGATACGTAAAACCATTGGCTGCGGTATTTAAACCACCTTCGCCTTGTATAGGCTCGACAAATACCGCACAGATATCATCATGGTCATGAGCGGCTTGTTCAATCGCGGCGATATCACCAAAGGGCACACGAATAAAGTCTTTATCCAAGGTATAAAAACCTTCACGGGCTTTAGGGTTGGCAGTTGCTGATAACGATAGCAAGGTACGACCATGAAAAGACTGTTCCATAACGATAACTTTTGGGCGTTTAAAACCTTGCTGATGCGCATAGAGTCGTGCCAGTTTTAATGCCGCTTCATTGGCTTCAGCACCACTATTAGCAAAAAATACGCTGTCCATTTGCGCGGCATTACATAGAGCTTCGCCAGCTCGCTCTTGCCAATCAATGCCAAATAAATTACTGGTATGCACTAAGGTTGCTGCTTGCTGCTGAATAGCCTCAGTTACTTTTGGATGACAATGCCCCAAGCCGCATACTGCGATACCCGTCAAGGCATCTAAGTAGGGCGTCTCATCTTTGGTATAAAGCCAACTGCCTGAACCGCGGGTGAAGCTGATTGGTTGACGATTGTAAGTGGGCATCAGGTAAGTAGCAGACATGTAAAACATCCTTGGAATTATATAAAGGTTAGAGGGCTAAAGAGATTGGGATTAATTAGAGTTCATCAGAAAACGGCGTCGATTCGGCAGGTAAGGTATATTCTTCACTTGCCCATGCGCCTAAGTCAATAAGCTTGCAGTGATGACTGCAAAACGGCTTATATTTATTGTCTTGCCACGCAGTTTGGTTGCCGCATTCTGGACAAGGATAGGTTTTGGGTAAGGGGTTGGTATTGTGGTCGCTGTTGCTAGAAGTAGATTCAGTCATAATAAAAGTAGGTATATCCTATGGGCTATCAATAAATGCTGTCATTTAAGACAGCGCTTCTAATCAATAGCGAGTATGAATAATGTGAGTTTTCCAGCTTTATAAGCAATCGCCCTGCGGCATTAATAATTGTCATTCGATAAGCGTGGAGGTTGTATTACTATTGGGCTGGATTGACTATATAATAGCATGCGACCGGATAATGACAAATGACAAATCCCTTAAGGATAGTAGATGACTGACAATTTTGAGCTTTCGCATCAGCAGCAGCGCGCCTTTCAACCACAAAAACTCTCAGCTCCACGCGATTTTATAATGCCGGATATATTGGTTGACGCCGAGCTGCCTTTGGTATTGGAGATTGGCGCAGGGAAGGGCAAGCATGCGCTTAGCTTCGCACTGCAACATCCTGATAAGCACTTGATAGCCATCGAGCGTACACGTAATAAGTTCGATGCTTTTGCTAAATTGGTCGGGCAGCAGAAATCAAGCAATCTCAGCGCGATTCATGCGGATGCCATCGCTTGGATCGTTCATGCTGTCGCGCCAAACAGTATCGAGCGTATTTTTATCTTATATCCCAATCCTGAGCAACATAACCCCAACCAACAGTGGTTAAACATGCCTTTTTTTGAGTTTTTGCTTTCTCGTTTGCAAGTAGGCGGAGAAGTAGTGCTGGCGACTAATATAGAGGCATATATGGATAATGCAGAGCAGCAAGCCAATGAGGTCTGGTGCTTACCGAATACGCGTCATAAAGTCGCTAGCGATAGTCAGCGTACACACTTTGAAGTCAAGTATCTAGCGCGCGGTGAAACTTGTTGGCAGTTAAACATGCGTAAGCCTGACGGTTATCAAACCCGATTCGACAATTGGCGGGCAAGTAATAAAGCATAAGAAATAGCCTAAGTAAAATAATGAATTATACTTAAAATTACTGAATAAAAAATTAAGGACAAAGAGCATGAAACAAAAATGTATTATCAAGAAGATAATTATATAAAATAGCCTAAGTAAATAAAAAAACATAAAAAAGACCGCCACAAAAGGGCGGTCCAAAAAATATCACTTTCTCATCTTATAAAAAAGGCTTTACCAGTTTATTAGAATCCGTATGCGCATCTAGCACTGTCAAAAAGGTATAAGCACCGATAAATTTTCTACTGATAAACATAAATTCTTTAGGTGGCAGATTGAACTCGAAAGACTGTATTGCTCGCGTAGCGTTATTTGAGAGGCGAGTATGTAATTTACTATTGGCCCAGATATAACGCTGCTGTTCATCTAAGCAATTTTTGGGAATATCAGGGTTTAAAGTAGGGTCGCTAAAGGGTTCTGTCGCTAATAAAAACAATGAAGCGATATCTGAACGTACTTTATCACTCATGCTATCAAAGAAATCATAACCGGTCATAGCGCGTTTCATTGCGTGATGGTCATGACGATACCCAGCTCGCAATAGCCCGTGCGCAATGGTTAGTAAGTTATCATCGAATTGGCGAATGGCACCAAAATCTAGCAAGACCAGCTTATCGATTTCGTTTTCATCAGCAGCGACACGAACGAGGTAATTACCAAAATTCGGATCCGTTTGCATCTCGCCCCATACAAAAATCTCTTGCATCATGATTTCGATAGCGGCTTGACCGATAGCGTTGCGGCGCTCATGTGACAATAACTGTAGCGCTTCCGAGACCACCGTAATGCCTGGCTCATAAGACATGCATAACAAGCGTTTGGTTGAGTAAGTACGATTGATTTTGGGTACGATATAACGCGGGTCGCCTAGTAAGCGCTCATAAAAACGCTCCGTTGTCGCTGCTTCCGCTTCGTAGTCAACTTCATGATGGAGGAGGTCACGTATCTCTTCAAACCATGCATCGAGTGCACGTGTCTGCGGCACGATATTACTGACTTTTAATAAACGCTTAAATAAAGCCAAGTCAGAATTGATGGCATCCGCCACACCAGGGTATTGGATTTTTAATACCACTTGTTCGCCCGTCGCCAATACGGTTGCGCGATGAACTTGGGCGAGGGAAGCGGTACCGATAGGAATAGGGTCGACGTCAAGCTCATTTAATTTTGCGCCCAATAACTGCCGTAATGTCTGCTCGATTTTTGGCCACGCTAAGGTGGCGGTATCGTCATTGAGCGTTTGCAAGGCGCGCGTGATTTCGGGCGGTAATATATGCTCGCCATAAATCGCCAGCATTTGACCAATTTTTACTACCGACCCTTTTAATTTACCCAGCTCTTCTGCCAGATAATTGGCCTGTTCTTCCATAAAAATTTGATTACGTGCCGTACGGGCTTCTTTGTTCAAAAACATACCAGACACACTATTACCAGCCCAACGACGACCTATATTTAAGGAGGTTTTAGCAATAGACATCCGACGCTCAAACCCTGACGTTTTTAGGCTGTCGATGGATTGTCTGTTATTAGACTGCTTGTTATTAGAAGGTCTAGAAGTATCATTTGCCATAAATATAATCATTCATCTGGTTGCTATTGATTTGCGGGTTCAAAACCGACAATACAAGGGAGATGCGACGTACTGGTACAAAATTGTATCATATAACGGGAGGTAGTTTGAGGCGCGTGAGATTAGGCTGTCACTTACTTTGTAAGCTAAAACATGACTTTTAATGGGTACAGCGATTAGCGGCTCATCCTACTGATAGGTTAAGTCACTAAAAATCTGGCGGCGCTTTACTCTGATGACCTCTATTCTAACACTAAGCGGTCAAAGATAGATTTTTAAAAGCAAATGCTTCAAAAACAACCTATTGAAAAATGGTCATTAAAAACTAGATTAAAAAAGTTAAGTGAAAGTGCGGTTAAAAAAATACGACCTAGCGCTACACTAGGTCGAATCATTATAAAAACTCTGTAGGTTTTAAAACGCATCTTTTAAAGCAGAGCTTTAAAATCTAACGTTTAAATCAGCTCAGCTGTATTAAACGTTTTCGCGAGCAATCGCATGGTGACCAATATCACGGCGATAATGCGCACCATCAAAACTAATCGCGCCCGTCACTGTCAATGCTGCTTGCTGTGCATCAGAGATAGTGTCAGCCAATGCCGTCACGCACAATACACGCCCGCCGTTGGTCACGACTTCTTTCTCATTGCTAAGCGCATCTTGATTAGAGAAAGCCGTGCCAGCATGGAAAACTTTTACCGATTTTTTATTATCACTATCTAATTCTGGTAAGCCTGTAATCACATCACCTTTTGATGAGGTTTCAGGATAGCCTTTTGATGCAACGACAATACCTAGAGCAGGGCGCTCATCCCAATTGGCTTCGGTTGGTAATTTACCCTCTAACCCTTGTGCGACCAAATCAACCATCGATGATTGCAAGCGCATTAAAATAGGCTGTGTTTCTGGGTCGCCAAAACGGCAGTTAAACTCAATCACATACGGGTCGCCCGCATCATCAATCATCAGCCCAGCGTATAAAAATCCAGTATAAGGATGACCGGCAGCTTTCATCGCATCAACAACAGGCTGGATGACTTGTGCCATCACCTTGTTATGAACGTCTTGAGTGACGACTGGCGCTGGAGAGTAAGCACCCATGCCACCGGTGTTTGGTCCAGTGTCGCCTTCAAACGCACGCTTATGATCTTGGCTGGTTGCCATCGGCAAGATGTTGTTACCATCTACCATGCAAATAAAGCTGGCTTCTTCCCCTTGCAAGAATTGCTCGATAACCACACGGCTACCAGCATCGCCAAATTTATTGTCCGCAAGCATATCATCAATTGCTTCGTGCGCCTGCTCGATGGTTTCGGCGACGATAACGCCTTTGCCAGCAGCCAAACCGTCGGCTTTGATCACAATCGGTGCGCCTTGCTCATCGATATAGGCTTTGGCAGCAGTAGCGTCCGTAAACCCTTGATAAGCTGCGGTTGGTATTTTGTTTTGTGCCATAAATTCTTTTGCAAAGGTTTTTGAGCCTTCGAGCTGCGCACAATAAGCGGTTGGCCCCCATGCTTTAATACCGGCTGCGCGGCAAGCATCAACGATACCGGTTACCAGCGGCGCTTCTGGACCGACAATCACCATATCAATGGCATTATTTTGGCAAAATTCGATGACAGCACTGTGTTCGTCAGCATCGGCTATATCTTCTAAGGTGACGTTTTGGCATTTGGGCTCAAGGGCAGTGCCAGCATTACCGGGCGCAACATAGATGTTTTGTACGTTATCGTCTTTTGCACACTGCCATGCGAGTGCGTGTTCGCGACCACCTGAGCCAATCACCAAAATATTCATCATACGTCTGCCCTTAGCATCAAAATTCATTGTAAGTTGTTTGTGAGTTAGTTTTTTAGGAGTTAATAGCGAGCCAGCAAAATCTGCTGCAATATACTGCGGTATTCTAACAAAAAAACGCCATGGTTGTCATGAGTATCCACCTGCCAGAAAGTTTTAGATGAGGTTAGGGTGTTATTGTCTTAATTACTAAATACTCTATCTTTAACTGTCTCATTATCAAAGGTTATCGACATTTTAGTGATTCATGAAATGATGTTGTACGCTTTTGCTAGACGCCGCAGTGCGTTACACTTTGATAGGTTGGCACTAGTAGATACCAATGATTGGTTATTGCAAAAACGAGAACGACAAACCTATAACAAAGGACAATGGATATGCCTCACAACTTAAATATCGCAAAAGAGCGGATCAGCCAGATAAGCGATATTGCCACCAGCTATGTACAAAAAGACAAATCGCTATTTGACCATTTTATTCATAGCTATTATCAGACGCTGCATCAAGAAGTAGCGAAAGATATCAGTAATATGGATTTGGCTGGTATGGCGCTGCATCATTTTACTTTGCTTAAAGCCTATGACGGCAGTCAGCCGCAGCTTGCTATTTTAAACCCCATCGCCGAAGAGCAGCATTTTCATAGCTCGCATACGGTTATCCAAATAGTCGCTTACGATAGACCATTTTTGGTCGATACCATTTTAATGAGCTTGGAAGCAGAAGGTATCGATGTCCATCGTACCTATAATATCATTATCGGGGTTGAGCGCGATGAAAGCGGCGATATCACTCATGTCGAAAGCGCCCATGAAAGTGACACGTCAAAAATGTCTTTGATTCATTGCGAAATCGCTTATCAAAACAATGATGAGTTGGCAGCTCTAAAGCAGATGCTGCTGGCAAAAATCGATACCCTTGATATCGTTGTTGATGATTGGCAACAGATACGCGGCAAGCTGACCGATATAAAAGCGGAGCTGGCTGGTCAAAATCTACCCGAAGTGTATTATTCGCCGCAAGAAATTCAAGCGTTTTTGGATTGGGTATTAGACGAGCATTTTATCTTTTTAGGCTATCGCGAGTACCGCTTAGAAAATGATGACAATTTAGACTTATTTGCCATTGGTAATAGTGGGCTTGGTCTGTTGCGCGGCGGAAGTGAGGATACGCTCTCAAAGAGTTTTGATGAGTTGCCTCATAATCTAAAAAAATTATTAACCGAGCCACGTGTATTGATGTTGTCTAAATCAAGCCGTGTGTCACCCGTTCATCGTCCGGTATACATGGACTTTTTAGGCATTCATAAGTTTGATGACCATGGCAAGCTGGTTGGCGAATATCGCTTTATCGGTCTCTTTACCACGCAAGCCTATCAGCTAAGCGTACAACAGATTCCATTGTTACGTGAAAAAGCCAATAAAATTATGGCGATGGCAGAATTACCGCGTGATGGTCATGCGTATCATAAAATGATGCATGTGATTAACTCTCTGCCACGGGATGATTTGTTTCAAGCCAGCGTTGAAGAGTTGTATCCTATCGTCTCTGGTATTAGCCAATTGCAAGATAAAAAAAGCTTGCGCTTATTTAGCCGAGTCGATCATTATCAGCGCTTTGTGTCCTGTTTGGTCTATATTCCACGCGATAAATTCAATACCGAGCTGCGTATTAAAGTACAAAACGTCTTAAAAGACGCTTACGGCGGTACGTCATCTGGCTTTACCACGGAATTTAACGAATCAGAACACGCCCGCGTCCACGTCCATGTGCGTACGATACCCGGTCAAGTGAATGACGTGGATACGGCGGCGCTACAAGATAAGCTGTCGGCTCTCATGCAATCATGGCGCGATAATTATCAAAAAATGCTGCTCGATAATGTCGGCGAGCAGCAAGCAAATGCCTTAATGCGCCGCTTCTTAAGCTATATTCCAGCAGCCTATCAAGAACGCTTTGATGCGCGGACGGCGGTCGAAGATACCAAACGTCTGGCGAGTTTAAATGACGAGCAGCCAATGATTTGGCATTTATATAAGTCAACGGGCGGCGCCAGCAATCAGCTGCACCTAAAACTATATGGTCGCCAAAACCCTGTGATTCTCTCAAAAGTCTTGCCGGTACTAGAAAACTTTGGCGTATCGGTCATTTCTGCCCAAACCTATGAGTTCTATTTACCAGAGCAGCCGATTTGGATGCAAGAGTATGAGCTGGTATTGGAACATGTTGACACCATCGATATGCAAGTGGTACGCGTGCAGTTTGAAGACAGCCTTAAGCAAATATGGGCAGGGCGCGTTGAGAGTGATTCCTTTAATGAGCTGGTATTAACCACCAAACTCGACACGTATGATGTGGTGGTACTGCGTGCCTTATCACGTTATATGATGCAAGCAAAAGCACCGTTCTCTAGTGCTTATATTCAGCAAACCGTGGTAAAAAATAGTGCCATTAGCATTGCCTTAAGCGAGCTATTCGATGCGCGCATGAATCCTAAATACAGTGAAGAGGAGCGCGCCAGCAAAACCAGTCAAACTCGAGAGCAAATCAACAGCGCCTTGGCTGGTGTCAGTAGTTTAGATGAAGATCGTATCCTGCGTTGGTATTTAGATTTGATTAATGCCATGGTGCGTACCAACTTCTATCAAAGAGAAGCAGATGGTCAACGTAAAGACCGTTTATCGTTTAAGTTTTTGGCGGCAGATATTCCAAACTTACCCAAACCTAAGCCTATGTTTGAGATATTTGTTTATTCACCGCGCGTTGAAGCGGTGCATTTACGCGGCGGTAAAGTCGCTCGCGGCGGGCTGCGCTGGTCGGACCGTATGGAAGATTTCCGTACCGAAGTACTTGGTCTAGTCAAAGCGCAAATGGTCAAAAACGCGGTCATTGTCCCGGTTGGCTCCAAAGGCGGTTTTATCGTCAAGACCAAAACCATGGCTGATGGCCGTGAAGCTTTCCAAGCAGAGGGCATCGCCTGTTATCAAGCGTTCCTGCGCGGTATGCTTGATGTGACCGACAATATTGTCGATGGCAAAATTGTCCCGCCAGCCAACACCGTACGTCATGATGAGGACGACCCGTATTTAGTGGTTGCCGCCGATAAAGGTACCGCTACTTTCTCAGATATTGCCAATGCCTTATCAAGCGAGTATAACTTCTGGCTTGACGATGCCTTTGCCTCAGGTGGCTCGGTTGGCTATGACCATAAAGCCATGGGTATCACCGCACGCGGTGGTTGGGAGTCGGTCAAGCGCCACTTCCGTATGCGTGGTATGGATATCCAAAACCGTGATGACTTTACCGTTGTTGGTATCGGTGATATGAGCGGCGACGTTTTTGGTAACGGCATGCTCAGATCCACACATACTAAGTTGGTCGCAGCCTTTAACCATTTGCATATCTTTATCGATCCAAACCCAGATACCGCCGCGTCTTATGTCGAGCGTGAGCGTCTATTTAATCTGCCGCGCTCAACGTGGGACGACTATGAAAAATCGCTCATTAGCCAAGGTGGCGGCGTGTTCTCACGTCAAGATAAAACCATTGCCATCAGTCCTGAGATGAAAGCATTATTTGATATCAGTGAAGATAGCCTTGCACCCAACGAGTTAATCAGCGCGCTGCTAAAATCGCCAGTTGATTTGATTTGGAATGGCGGTATCGGAACTTACGTGAAAAGCGCCAATGAAAGTCATGCCGATGTTGGTGACCGCGCCAATGATGCCGTGCGCGTCAACGGTGGTGAGCTGCGGGCGGCGGTCGTTGGCGAAGGTGGTAACTTAGGCTTTACCCAGCAAGGGCGTATCGAATACGCACAAACGGGCGGGCGCATTTATACTGATGCCATTGACAACTCAGGCGGCGTCAACTGCTCGGATCATGAAGTTAATATTAAGATTTTACTGGGTAAAGTGGTCGAGCAAGGCGATATGACGCTCAAGCAGCGTAATGAGCTGTTAGAGTCTATGACCGATACGGTCGCTGAATTGGTACTGCGCCAAAATTATCTACAACCACAGGCGCTTGAGCTTAGCCAATTACGCGCGGCAGCAAATTTAAGTGACCATCAACGCTTTATTCAAATGTTAGAAAGCGAAGGACGTCTTGATCGCGCCATTGAATATCTGCCATCGGATGAAGAGATTGCCAAGCGTCAAAAAGCGGGCACAGGTCTCACCAATCCAGAGCTGGCAGTTGTGATGGCTTACGGCAAAATGTGGGTGTACGATAATTTGTTGGCGTCAGATTTGCCTGATGCGCCGTATTTCGTTAATGAGCTGCGCCAATACTTCCCTGATGAGCTGGCAGCAAACTTCTTTGATGAGATGAAAGAACATCGCCTGCACCGTGAAATCATCAGTACTTATTTGACCAATAGCATCGTCAACCGTTTGGGTATCGAAGCCTTATTCCGTTTATTTGAGGAAACGGGGCAAACGCTTGCTACGATTGCGCGCGGCTATGCGATTGCTCGTGATGTCTTCCATGTATCAAAAGCTTGGGAAAAACTTGAGTCACTAGACAACCAAGTCGATGCGACCTTGCTACTCGAGCTTGAGCTGCGTTTGCGTGATGCGCTTGAAAATGGCGTAGTGTGGTTTATCAATGCCTTTGGGCCGGACTTGCAAGTTGCCGATATGATCGAGCGCTTTGAAGACAGTGTGGAGAAATTGACCAAAGCAGGCGGTTTTATCGAGCAGCAATTCTCAGAGTACTTGCAAGAAGACATCACAAGCTTAATGGAAAACGAGCTGTCTGTGGATGATGCGGCGATGTTCGCGATGTTGCCGTACCATGTCGATGCCCTAGATGCGGCGCTACTGGCTGAGCAGTATGAACGCCCAGTCGATGAGATTGCCACTTTATACTTTGAGGCCTATCACGTTTTACAGCTAGATTGGATGATGGATAATATCGCCACCTTACCGCAGCAAGACCACTGGGATCGCCGTGCGCGTCACGCCCTTGTCAACGAAGTTTCGCGCAGTCTGCGTATGCTGATGGATACTTTATTAAAGCAGCCTGATGCCAAACAAGCCTTTAATGACTGGAAATCGCGTCATGAAAGTCAGCTTGATTCCATCACCGCTGAGATGCAAAAAATTGATAGCAATGATGAAAATGATATGAGTTTATCAACGTTATCGGTATTGATGAGTGAGCTGAGTGGGCTGGTAAGTAAGTAATAAGCTAAAAAATAAGCCGGATAGCAAATTACAGAAAATCCAGATTATATGTTTATAGAATAAAATCACCGTTATGAGTTAACGGTGATTTTTTGTTTTTCGATAATAAAAATAAAACTAAAAAGGCTAATTTAAGGTTATAAAGGTATTTAAACGGCGCATTTTGCCATCTTTTTCAACCCACACTTTCTCACCATCGTCACGATAACTAGCAAATTGTGGTTTTAGTATTACACTGCCTTTATTATTTATAATGCCAAACTTGCCCGCTTGCCTATAAGTATAAAGCTGATGGTATAGCAGCTTTCTGATGGGGGCGTCTGATGCAAGGATTAACTTACCATTAGCATCGATAATCTGCGCGCTAACAATCTCGTCTTGGATATCTTCGCTCATGCCTGTAGCGGTGCTACCATCGATTAACGTACTACGCAAAAATAGCGGCGGCTTAGCAGAAGTATTAAACGCTTCGATATGTTGATGGGCGGCAAAAGGAATAATAACGTCATTGTTTTGGTCAATGAGCGCGGTCTCGTCGTTTAAGCTTACTTGTAAATATAAAAGCTGACCTGTACAAGCATTTAACGGATGAATCGCCTCATACTTTGGCACGATTGCCCAGTAGCCTTTATCATCAAGCAGTCCTGTACGCCCTTGATCACTAGTCATTTTAAAATAATCTTGGTCATGATCAGAATCGTAGTGCGCATGCTCGATACGCGCCGCGGTGAGTGGAAAAATCCAGTCGCCATGACGATTAATAATACCTTGTCTGGTTGTCGCATCTGATGGTTTGACGCTGACAATAAAGCTGGTTGCGATATCCGGCTCGGTTTGAATAGCGTCATAGTCAAAAGGGACAATGATCTTGCCAGCAGCATTGATAACGCCGTATTTACCATCCTGCTTAGCAAGCACATAGCTGTCCATTACGATATAAGCATCGGACAGATTATCCATGACGATCTGACCACTTGGGTCTTGCAGCTGCTGCGACCCGTCAGCTTGTTCGATCAACTTGCCAGCAAACGGCGTATTATTTTCAATACGCTCAAAGTAGCTACTGGGTAGAGTTCCGGCGCAATTAATCGTCGCCTGCGCAGTCGTCAAACTTAAAGTAGAAGCAGTAATAGTAAATATAAAAGCAACAAGCAAACGCGCATTAATATAAATAATTTTAAATAGAGTATGCATAAATGTGCCACCTTAAAATTACTTTAGCCATTAACTGGCAATATGATAACAGCCTTGTCCAGTGATTTTACTAAAGCCACCTGAGAGCTTAGTGACTTGAATTTGGGTCAAAATACGCTCTTTTAGCGCCTGCACGTGCGAGATGACGCCAATCAATTTGCCTTCTTGCTGTAAGCTGGTCAAGGTATCGAGGGCGATATCCAGTGATTCCTCATCAAGGGTGCCAAAGCCTTCGTCCAAAAATAACGAATCGACGCGAATATTATGACTGGCCATCTGCGACAGTCCGAGCGCTAATGCTAGGCTGATAATAAAGCCTTCACCGCCAGAGAGATTTTTAGTGCTGCGTCTCTCGCCACCTTGATAGTTGTCAATGACATTGAGCTCGAGCGGACTATTGTCGTCACGCGCCAGCAAATAGCGATCGCTCATTTTATGCAGCTGGGCATTGGCATGGGTCACCATGATATCAAAGGTCAGACCTTGGGCAAAGGTACGATACTTTTTGCCACTGCTTGAGCCTATCAGTTCATTGAGCTGTCGCCAGACTTGCAAGGTGTCTTTTTGATGAGCAATGGCTTGGCGCTGAGCCTGCTGGTTGCCTTTTTTCTCTTCATTGTCTTTGAGCTGTTGGCTCATGGCGCCGATTGCTTCAATCAAGCGCTGCAATTCATTTTGTGCCAATTGCTGCTGCTCAGCCAGCGACTCTCTATCTTCAGTGGTTAAAGGGTTGGCTTTTTTCTCCGCCAGTGCTTGCAAGGTTTGAGTCAATAGGGATTGCGCTTGCTTGAGCGTATCGTTGATTTGCTGCTGCTGCTCGGTTAAGTGATGACGCTCGGCAGCTGGCAGGCGCGCGCGCATGAATTCTGCTTCATCGCTAAAGTCAGAGCTGGCGAGCGCGGTTTTAAAAATATCTTCTTGCGTCGTCAGAGCAGTGCTAGCGGTCGTTAATTGCTCGGCAAGCAACTGCTGCTGTCGTTGTAATTGTTTGAGAGTGAGCTCAGCACTATCTAACTGCCGCTGCGCTACTGCTTGTTCGCTATGCGCCTGTTCAAGGACAGTGCGTAACCTTGCTTCTTCTGCATCAGGATTGATATTCATGTTGCTATTATCAACACCAATGTTCGGCACGTTATCTGCAAAAATATTGTCTGCAAAAATATCACGCCGCTCAGTGGTTAATTGTGCCAGTGTCTCGGTTTTCGCAATAATTGCTTGCAGCAAATCATCAAGCTCAACCTTTTGTTTATCCAACTGGGCTTGATTGGTTTCGATTTGCACGGTAATGCTGCTAAGCGCAGTGATTAGGTTTTGTTGGGCATTTTTATAAGCAGTAAACTGCTGCTTTAGTTGCACTAAGCTACTACGCTGCTGACGCAGCGTATCAAGGTGAACCTCATAGTCAGCTTTATTTAGCATAACTTGCTGGTCAATACTCGCTAGCAGCGGCTGTAAAGCAGCAGGTTTGGTAACAGCATCTAGCTCATACTTGCCCGCAAGATATTTATTTAATATCGCCAATATAGCGTCTTTAAGCTGTGTTAATTCGGCAAAATTCGTCGAGATTTTTTTCTCGATAGCATCCAAAGCCAGCGTGATTATTTGACTATTGCTCTTAATCTCATGAATATCAGTGGCAAGCTGATACTGCTGCTTTTCAAACGTCTCAATGGTTTTATTCGTTTTAGCAAGCTCATCGCTTAGTGCTTCATGTTGTGTAAGCGTGTCTTTTAAAGACTGCTTGCGCTCGCTAAGTTGGTCTTTAATCGTCTCTAGCAATAACAAACCATCTTTTATTAAGCGCTCTTTTATCAGGGCGGAATCGGTCGAATCATCAGCTCGCTTAGTCAACAAATCCATATCTATGCCAATTTGGCCAAGCTGAGTCATGCTTGCGGTCACAGCGTTAGAATAGGTCTTAGCCAAAAGCGGCTGTATTAAGTCATTGCTGTCCGCGCCCAGTTTTTTGATCTGCTCATAGAGTGGGGTTTTTTGCTCGTGCAACTGCTTAATCTGATTTTGTGTGGTGGCATATTCGATACGCTGCTTGGATAGGGTTTGTTCTAGCGCATTGATCGTCGTATCCAGCTCGCTTATTTGCTGCTGCATTTGAGTCACTTCGGCCGGCTCTTTGTTCAATACAGGATGATGCGCGCCGTAGGGATGCTCGCGCGCACCGCAAAGCGGGCAAGGATCGCCCTCTTTTAGTTGGGTAATATAACGCTCTAAACTGGCAACCTGTTGCCATGAATCGAGCAGCTTTTGCTTATCTTGACGTCGGTCTTTGGCGTCTGCCATAAGCGCTTCGTTGTCAGTAATGCTCGCCGCCAGTTTGGTCAAGGTATCATTAATGGTCGGCAGGGCAGTGTTTATCTTATTGATTTGGCTAGCAAGCGCTTCAATTTGCTGTGCCTTAGAGCTCACTTGCTCTATCTGGCTGTGCGTGTGCTCAATCTGCTCTTGCTCATCACGTATAGCAGCCAATGACTGCGTTTGGGTTAATGCTGCCTGCTGTTTTTGCAAAGTGGCTAGCGCTTCACGCGCTTTGGCAATCAAAGCGTTGGTCGCATCTTGCTGCTGCTGACATTGATCAAGATTGGTTTGATATTGGATTGATTGCTGATGATGAGCAATTTTTTCGTTTGCCAAAGCGGCATTATCTTGCAGCAGCGCTTTTAAGCGGCTGCCATGACTATCAAAATTTGCCGCATCGGTATCTATATCGTGCAAAGCGGCGGCGTCAATCAAGTATTTTTCTATCGTTGCTAGCTGGGCTTTGTCCTGATTGAATTGGACGGTATGATTTTCTATCTCTTGGCGTAAGCCTTGCGTATTGGTCGCTAGGCGTTGTTTTCTTTGCTGCTGATCGTCTAACGCCTGCATTTGCTGGGCGATTGCGCCATCGAGCTTACGAGCGTGAGCAATTTTTGGTAACGTGATTTGCAGCTCGTTATAGGCGCTCTGCGTATGAGCGTCAGCTGCTTTTAGCGTATTCACCGCGTGCGCAAGGCGCTCTTGTTGCTGCGGCAACTGATGGTTTAGTGCCTGCTGATCATTTTGCAAGCGTTTAACGTCATTACGATTATGGGCAAGTTGGCTGTATTGGCTGTCAATCTCCAAGGCTTTATTGGCGGCGTTAAGACGCTTAGCATTAGGAGCGAAATCTGCCTGCGCTTGCTTGGCAACCGTAACCTCGTTTTGATGATTATCGACGTTTTTTTCTAATTCTGCCACCGTATCGAGCCAGTTGACTTGCACTTGCAGACGTTGATACTGTTGTTGCTGCTTGATTTGCGCGGTTTGATGCGAGGTTAATTTTTCGTTAATCAGCGCTTCTTCATCGGCGTCTAACAAAGTTAAACCATCTAAGCCAAACTGTAGTTTATTTAAAATTTCTTCTTCCGCGCGTTTTTTTTCAAAGACATGGGTCGATATCGTCGCGTAGATATCTGTACCCGTGATTTTTTCTAAGATATCGGCGCGCTCATCGGCCTTAGCCTTTAAAAACGCGGAAAAACTCCCTTGCGCCAGTAAGATTGAACGCGTGAACTGCTGAAAATCCATTCGTGTCAGCTCAACGATTTTTTCTTTGGTGCGTGAGAGTTTGCTTTCTAGTATTTCATCGCCTTTAAGCTTGTCATCTTTGTTATCGGCATTATTTTGATGGTTAGTTTTAGGCGTTACCAAAGCAATCTCATGGGTAGCATCTTGCAAGTTACCATCCGCCTTGCCATAAGCGCGGCGCTGTCCCCAGCGGCAGCGATATTGCGTGCCATTTAAATCAATGACCACTTCCGCGAAACACTCTGCCGTTTGCCGCGTCATGACCTCGTTGCTACTTTTACTGATGTTATTAATTCGCGGCGTCTCACCATATAGCGCCAGACAAATCGCATCCAAAATCGTGGTCTTGCCAGCGCCGGTCTGTCCAGTAATAGCAAATATGCCTTCATTGATAAACGCGGAATCAGCGAAATCGATATGCCATTCGCCCTTTAAAGAGTTTAAGTTTTTGAGTCGCAGTTCGATTAGGCGCATGTGTCGGTCTTTGTCGTTTGAATGGATGGTTGTGATTGGGCTTTGGAACTTATGTTTTGATGCCGCGCTCAGCGCTCATTTATTCAGCTTGAGCGTCATCATGGTAGATATTATGGAGTATCTGCTGATAGGCGCTGCGTAATGAGGCTTTTTGGGTATCGGCAATGCCATTGATTTCTAAGCATTTATTAAACACATCAAGCTCATTTAAATCTTGTAAGGTTACAGAAGATTGCTGCTGATTGAGGACTTTATTGTAGGTGCGCGTATTTTTGATTTTTAACACTTCGCAAGTTAAACCCTCAATCATGGCATTCACTTCTTCACGCAGCTCATTGACGATTTCATAACCGTCATAAATCACTTCTAGCCAAATAGACTCTGAGGACTTTAATGATTTTATCGTAGCAGCGATGGTCGTCAAATCACCCGTTATCTGCGCCAATTTTTGAAAACAAGGAATCGGCAGCGAGATTACCTGCATTTGCCGTAACTCATCATGATGCAGTCGTTGGGAAGTTAAATCAGACGTTGTAAAAGTGGAATCAAGCTGCATCGCCTTTGACTGAGTAAAGGGTTCTTCATTGACGTTAATTGCGGCGCTTTCTTCTTGCTCAACAAAGCCAAATAAATCATCCATAAATTCAGGCGTTTGAATGACTGCTTTTTTCGCGACTTTTTCAACCTTACTTGTGGTATTGGCAGGCTGAAGAATAGTACTCTCATCAGACAAAGATTTTTCTACTTCGCCAAACTCTACCAACAACACTTGTTTTTGCTGCTTTGCTTCGCCAAAACCCATGGCGATAGGCGAGCCTGAATAGCGGATATGCTCACAGCCGCCGACGCGCTGCGGCACGTGTAAATGCCCCAGTGCCACATAATCAAAGCCATCATCAAACATGTCAGCGGAGATTTGACCGAGCGAGCCGACGTAGAGATCGCGCACGCCATCATCTTCTGTAGTCTTACTACCTGCGGCGAATAAATGCCCCGTCGCGATAATAGGAATATGGCGCTGATGGGCGTTGCTTAAATGCTCCTGTCTTGCTTTGGCAATGCTAGCCACTTCATCATAATGCGCTCGAATACCCTTGATAACATTGGCATCTTTGCAATCCATAGACTCGCCAGCATGGCTACCACGCACATCGCGGTCGCGCAGATAGGGCACAGCGGCGATAATACAATGCGGTGTGCCATCAACCGCGTCTAAAACCAACACCTCATCATTTAAATCGTCACAAGCAGTACCGATGACATGGACATTTAGAAACTTTAAGACTTTACTTGGAGCATCTAAAAAAGTCGGGGAGTCGTGGTTGCCCGCGACGATGACGATATGCTCGCAGCACAATTTTGATACTTTACCTAAAAACTCATAATACAGCGCTTGGGCTCTGTTACTTGGCGTCATGGTGTCAAAGATATCGCCGGCTACGATAAGTACGTCCACTTTTTGCGCGCTAATGGTCTCTTGTAGCCAACTTAAAAAGGCTTCAAATTCCTCATAACGCATGCGCCCATAAAGTCTGCGTCCCAAATGCCAGTCGGAGGTATGAAGAATAGTAAGCGGTTTAATAGCAAATGCAGGCATAAGTGAACTTAATAATGGTTAGAAGACTGCGATTATTCTAGCAAGAATTGCTGCGGTTTGCTGTGCTTATAACCTTATGGTTGATTCACTGTGAAAAAGACGGAAAGACTTATTCAGCATTGATGAGTAAATTCAACTTTGGTCAGTAAAATGCTCATCAAATGCAAGAAATGGGTATCGGTAATGTCATAAGAGTAAGAGTTAAAAAAGTCTAGCGGTCTATTATTAGTAGTTCCATAATAACAGTCTGTTTTAAGTAGTCTGTTAATAGGTTTGAAGGGTGAAATAGCTGGTTCCCTTGGGGTATACCCATATAATATCCATTATATTCTTAGCATTTTTCTTTGGTTTAAAAGCTATTAACGATCAAAAATTTTATCTAAACATCAAGAATGATGCAGGTTGTGGTGGCATGGGCATATAATTTGCCATCAGGCCCTACAATTTTGCCTTCAGCAGTCGCTGTTCTCCGACCAGCATGAATGACTTTGCCTTCAGCCCGTACTAAAGGTGTTGCCACTGTCAAAGCTCGCACCATATTTACTTTTATCTCTAAAGTTGTGTAGGTTTTTCCTGCTGGCAAAAGGGTATGGACAGCGCAGCCAACAGCGGAATCTAAAAGCGTGCAGAACCAGCCGCCGTGGACTGTACCCAATGGGTTGTAATGATGACGCTTTGGACGCCCTTGAAAAACGGCAATACCTTTTTCCATATGTATAGGAGTGTAGTCGAGCGTTAGACCAATAGGAGGATGAGGCAGCTCTCCTGCAAACATAGCATTAAAAATATCCATACCACTGCGAGTGGTTAAGTCTGATAATGGAATAACATCAGCGTTACCTAGCTTTTCTCTAATACGTGCTTCTTCTGCTTCCCATGTTGCTATTGTTTCTTCGACATTCATTTTCAATTCCTTAAAACGATAAATAAGAGGTTAGGCTATTTTTATAAAGGCTAAAGTTTCACCAATTAGTACTCTTAATGCCCACTTTTATTTTTAAAGTACATCGTTACATAGGCGATTAGCCAAAAGGCACAAATTGCTTGAAACCAGATAAGACTGTGCATGGTAACAGTCATGATATTATCAGTCTCTATGTTGTAGTGCAGTAACGACAACAACCCCATTAAGGCGTACAAATAAAGCCACCAACGTCCTTTGGTCATCTGGCTTTTGACAGCCACAATCAGGCCATAGATACCAATTGGTGTCATGACGAACCAGAAGGCATCTACAAGCTGAGGAGATAACCAATCAGGCTCAGGATAGTGATCGAAATGAATCACATTATGAACATAGTGTAAAATGCTCGAAAACACATTAAGTAATACAATGAAAATCAGGGTTTTATAGTGTTTGTAACGGTTTATCATGATGTACCTTGTTGATCGTCTCTAAAATATCTTGCCAAATATGAGTGTTTTTACTTCTAAAGTAGCCAAAATGTCCAACTGATTGGTCTGAGCCCCTGCCAATGCTATAGCGTTTAAAAGTGATAGGTCGATCGCTGGTCACATTTTTCCAAAAATTATGCAGGTTGCGTTCAGTACAGATTTCATCATCATCGGCAGTGAAGACGAAAGTTGGCACATTAAAATTTTTGTAAGTACCAAGGGGAATGGTTTTTCCATAGAATTTATCTGAGAAAAACAGCTCTTTTTCTCGGCACCAAGCACCCCATTCCTCTGTAAAACCAGCTGGCAAATCTTCCATGAGTTTGAAGCTTTTAGCCGGCACATAATTAAAGACTTTATTACTAAGCGGTGCTAAAAAACGGAAAAAGAAATTGGCTTTAAGGCGATAGCGAATCGGCATATAGCTAAAATATCCTGCTGAGACAGCCACTGCGATTAAAGCATCCAATTGATCAGCATTATGAGCAAGGCCAACTTGTTGACCTCCAGCGCTATGCCCTACGCAATACAAGGGTAAGTCATTGAACAGGCGCTTGGCTGTATCGATAACAGCTGGAATGTCGTACCGTCCGATATCAGAATACTGATAATGACACTCCTTTAGATGACTTATTTTAGAATCGCAAAACCCTCTATAGTTCCAAAGAATGACATGAAAACCATGCTCTCTTAAGTATTTAGCAAACGGCAAATAATAAGAAGTTTTAGTAGCGGTTCCTGGATTTATTAGAACAACGGCCTTAGGGTTATTCGCTTTATAGAGGGTTGCACGCAGCTCGACGTTGTCGTCCGTCAGAATATTTATATCCATAAAAGAACCTACTTGTTGTTAATTAACGCCTACTATAAACTATGGACATTACTCCATAGTCAAGCGTTAATTGAGGGTGCTCGATAATGAATATAAAAGAATTAACTGAAACAGTCGGACTAAGCAGAGATACGATCCGTTTTTACGAAAGGGAAGGATTAATTTCGTCACCATCTAGAAAATCTAATGGTTATAGAGATTACGATAACAGGATTGTGGAACAGCTCAATATGATTATTATGGCGAAGGAGTTAGGTTTCACCTTAAAAGAGATTAGAGAGCTAACAGAGCTATTGTATTCAAACAACCTGACGCAATCACAAATGGGTGAAAAGCTTCTAGAAAAAAACAAACAGCTAGAAATTAAAATTTCAGAACTGTCTAAGATGAAAACGTTAATCGATAGTGCATTAAAAGGTATGTGTGAATATAAGGATAAGTTGGCGCTTTGAGACCTTCCTAAATTTTGTGTAAGTATTTAATCTAAACGTCAGTTACACAGAATCTGGGATGGTCTCTTCAAGTCCTCACTAGGGTACCAAACCATTGAAAGTACCTGATTGGCTCCTCATAGGTATACCTTTAACAAACTATTATTATGTCAACGTCATAGAGGTTTTTGATGCTCTCTACAATCTCGATAGTCGCTTGACCTTAATCGCACTTAGCCAATGACTAATTGCTCCACATCACCAGCGGTTGCCAAATTAGCGACCATTGATAGCGCATGTGCTTGCTGGCTAGTAGGGGCTTTTGCCGCCGCTGTCTTGCCACCGCGCAACCAATTGTCATCGGTATCAGCAGCATTTTCGTTGTTTTGCTCATTGTCTACATGATACCAAGCCAGATCATGATGCAGTCCAACCACATCTCCCATAATCAGCAGAGCAGGCGTGGGTAGCTGATTTTGTTCTTGCAATTCAACAATATTGGCAAGCGTACCAGTTAATACTTGCTGATTGGGCATACTGGCATTAGAGACGATGGCGATTGGGGTATCGCTACTACGCCCAGCGTCAATCAAGCCTTCAGTCAAGCGCGGCATCGAGTGTAGACCCATATAAAACACCACCGTCTCATCAGTGTTTAAAAAGCTTTTAAAGTTGCTATTGGGCGCGCCAGCCTTTAAAAACCCTGTAACGAAACGCACTGATTGTGAGTGGTCACGGTGCGTGAGTGGAATACCTGCATAACTTGCAGCAGCATTAGCAGCAGTGATACCAGGCACAACTTGATAAGGGACGCCATGCGCACGCAAGCTTTCAATCTCTTCACCGCCGCGGCCAAAGATAAAGGGATCACCGCCTTTTAAACGCACCACACGGCGACCTTCTTTTGCACTATTGACAAGCAGCTCATTGATGCCAAGCTGAGCGACGGCATGGTTGCTACGTTTTTTACCGACAAATACTTTGTCAGCATCGCGGCGGCATAAATCCAATACTTGCGGTGATACTAACGCATCATAATAGACGATATCGGCTTGCTGCATGAGGCGCAGCGCTTTAAAGGTCAGCAGCTCTGGATCACCGGGGCCTGCACCGACGATATAAACTTCACCCATTGGATTTTTTACGGTGTGAGATTCTGTAGATGTATTATCTGCTGTACTTTTTTCATTGATAGCGGATGCAGTGTTATCTAAATCCGCTTGCAGTCGCGCCGCTGCTGCATCTTCATTACCAGCAAACATCAGCTGACTGACTTCACCTTCAAAAGCGCGCTCCCAAAACTGACGACGTCCTGTCAGCGTTGGGATTTTGGTTTTTACCTCATCCCGAAAGTCACCAGCCAGCTTGGCCAATTTGCCATAACCTTGCGGGATTAACGTCTCTAAACGTGCGCGCAGTAAACGTGCCAGCACCGGCGCTTTGCCATTGGATGATATGCCAATCACAATTGGATTACGATCAACGATGGCTGGGAAAATAAAGTCGCATAAATGCGGCGTATCAACCACATTAACGGGAATATTCAGCTCGCTGGCATCAGCGTGAATCTGATGATTGAGCGCTTCATCATCGGTAGCGGCGATAATAACGCGTGCGCCAGTCATATAAGCTTGATTGTAGTTTTCATAAATCAGTTCGTGCTTGGCTTTGTCCTTAGTATGGCTGAGCAAAGCTTGTATTTCAGCACTGATAGTTGGTGCAAGAATCGTGATCGCAGCACCAGCGCGCCTGAGTAAGTCTGCTTTACGTAGCGCGACATCACCGCCACCAACGATCAGTACTTTGCGGTCTTCTAATTTAAAAAATAGCGGAAAGGTGTTCATAGCTTCACCAATGATTCAGTCAATATAAAATATGTCATCATTATGCGGTATCACGCGCTGCGTCTCATGCAGTGAATTGGCATTAACATATTCGTTTTTGTCATGTTGCTGATGGTTTTTGCTAAGATGTGGAATAGCTGGGGAATAAAAACGTAGAAACGTGGCAGAAAAAAACCACAAGCTCACTTTTAAGCTTGTGGCTGATGTGGATTCTAAATCTTATATTTACATGGATAGAGTTTAACGTACTGCCAAAGTCTACTCAAACTCACTTAGCATCTTAGTAATACGCGCATCTTTTTGTTGCCAAATGTCCTCGAGCCAATCAAACATCATTTTTTTAGTGGCTTCATCACGGTCATAGCCACCATCCATAATGGCCGCAAATAACTCGTCCGGTATGGTTAAGCGCGTCACATCGACGCCCAAGCGACGGATATTACCTTTCCATAAATCATCATAGTCAGGCGCACCGTCGGGATAGACGATAGTCACGTCTAAAATCGAATCCAATTCATTGCCTAACGCATTAAGCGCCAATGACAACCCGCCAGCGCGTGGTTTTAATAAATGCTCATAAGGTGAGCCTTGCTTATCATGTTTTTCTTTCGTAAAGCGCGTGCCTTCTAAATAGTTTAATAGCGCAAAAGGTTTGTTTTTTAATTGACGACAGGCGCGCTTTGCTTCTTCGATATCCTTACCTTTGAGGGCAGGATTTTTGGCAATCGCTTCTTTAGAGTGGCGGCGCATCATTGGGAAGTCTAAGAAATAAAAGGCTTGACCGATAACGGGAATATAAATCAAATTAAACTTGGTGAAAAACCTTGTTAGAGGCAGGGTGTCTTGGCTGATATATTGCACGATACTGGTATCGACCCACGACTGATGGTTACTGACCAAGAGATACTGCTTATCTTCGCTTAGATCATCGGGCAGGTTGATGCGCCAGTCTTTATGAGGTAATGCGTGGTCGATAACGGCATTATTAGTATTAATCCAATATTTGGTAATTGCAATTAAGGCATCATCGGTCAGTTTTGACCCAGTCAATACTTTCGCCGCGCCCATAGTCCAGACCGGTAGACCAACCAACGCACTATTGGCAGTGAGGACGCCAGTACCCGTCAAAAAAGAAGCGGCCTTGCCGACAGCTGGCAATTTATCATGCAGTTTTTCATAGAATGAATCGATTTTTTTTATTAAAGGCATATCAAATATCCGTATTGATGAGTGTGGCAAAGCCATGATCGAGCTTGATGATAAAAAGGCGCACAGGTAGCCGCAACGACGGGCAGCTTCGTCCATAGTTTAGCTTTAAAAGGTTGGCTTAACGTTTAATGTGATGTTGCGCCAGCTTTGAAGCCATAGAATACCTTAATGTTAGCCAATAAAACGTTAAGAAAACGTTATTTATGCAACTAAAAGGCTAGATAAGTGCCAGTTATTGGCTGATTAAAAATGTCTAACCTAGGGCGTGTCATCAATTAAGCCAAACGACACAAGAAACTAGATGAACCGCACTTAAGAAATGACAGGCTAACTTGTCATAGCGAGTGGCAATCGCACGATACTGCTTAATCTTGGCAAAGAAGTTCTCTATTAGGTGCCGTGCTTTATAAAGCTCTTTATCGAAGTCTCTTGGCTGCAGCCGATGACACTTAGATGGTATAACTGCATTACCTTGCACTGCTTTAATCGGTTCAATAACACGGGCATCAGCATCGTAAGCTTTATCGGCAAGCCACGTTTGACTAATACTGACATCGAGCAATTCATCTGAGCCACACAGGTCATGAGCTGCGCCACCTGTTAGATAAAAGCCAGTAGGATTGCCTAATGCATCTGTTCGAGTATGTATTTTAGTCGTCAGTCCACCTTTGCTGCGTCCAATGGCTTGATCCCTTTTTTTCCAGCACTGTGCTGGTGGGCTTTAACAATCGTGGCATCTAGCATGGCATATTCGTCATCGGATTGTTCAGAGAGTTGATTAAAAACCTGCTCCCATACGCCTTTTTTTGACCAGCGACTAAAACGAGTATGAATCACTCTGAAGTCGCCAAAGCGTTCAGGTAGGTCACGCCAAGGTATGCCGGTCTTGTAACGGTACAGAACCGCTTCTACGAACAAGCGGTTATCCTTTGCAGTAACACCAACGTCACTTGGTTTACCAGGTAGAATGTCTTTAATTCTCTCCCATTGGTCATCACGTAGGGCATGTCGTCTTGTCATAGTCATTGAGCTCAAATTCCTAAATACGATCTAAGTATAGCTTATTCTGAAATATCTATGCTAATTGATGACACGCCCTAGATGTGATCAGATAGAAAAAAGTTTTATTTACAATATAAAAAACAAGGATGAACATGATGAAATTACAAGACAGGGTGGCTATTATATTTGGCGGTACCTCAGGACTAGGCGAAGCGACTGCAAAAGCGTATGCCGATGAAGGGGCAAAGGTCGTCGTCACGGGTCGCGATGAAGAAGACGGCAAACGCATTGTCAAAGACATGACGGATAAAGGTCAAGACGCTCTCTTTGTGCATGCCGATGTGACCAAAAAAGCAGAGATTGAAGCGGTAGTTGATAAAGCCTTAGAAGGTTATGGTCAAATTGACATTTTATATAATGGCGCTGGCATCCATGACGCTTATGATAATGCTGTCGAGTTAGAAGAAGACTTATACGATAAATTGATGGCAATTAATGTCAAAGCGCCATACCTCGCCTCAAAAGCGGTGATTCCGCACTTTATCAAGCAAGGACGTGGAGTTATCATCAATGTTGGCTCACAAGCCACGCAAATGGCAGGCCCCGGTGGTTCTGCTTATGTGACTTCCAAGCATGCGGTGTTAGGATTTACCAAACAGTTGGCATTTGATTTTGGCAGTCAAGGGATCAAAGTAAATATTCTATCGCCGGGCTTTATCGAAACGCCTATGACCGATGGTATTGACGATGAGCGCTTAAATCGTATACCAGCTAAGCGTGCTGGCAAGCCCGAAGAGATTGCAGCGCTCGCGGTATTTTTGGCGTCTGATGACTCAAACTATATGCACGGCTCGAACGTCTTTATGGATGGTGGTTGGGTTCTCGGTCGTAAATAACGTTCTGAAAAGCTATAATCTTAAGCTATCTAAGTGTAAAAAGCCCTCTTAAATAATAAGAGGGCTTTTTAATTTCACAGGTTAAGAATAAAGCTTAAAGCTGCGTATGCAATCCACACTCACGGCTTTCTTCAACTTTGGTTGGATCAAAGTAATCAAACTCGTTAGGCAAATCATGCTCTTCAAGATACACGTCTAAATCCGCGTCTGTTTTTTCAAATAAAGGTGCAACTTTTAACACGCCATCTTTTGATAAGCTAAGCACATCAAGACCTTGGCGGAATTCAGTTTGATCTTTGCGAATGGCGTTAAACCAGACATCAGGTTTTAGCTCATCTAACGCACGGCGAAATGGCTCAAGTTTTACTTGATCAGTGAATTCATCATGTTGCGGATTATCAATGCCTGGGATACCGTTCATGGTTGCGTCACGATAGGCAGCCGTTTGCTTAGGAATATAAGTGATAACGTTTAAGTTTAAGTCACGGATAACTTTATTGGCAAATTGATAGGTCGCATCGGTGTTATAACCTGAATCTACCCACAATACCGTGATGTCAGGGCGCTGCTTAGCAACCAAATGCAAAATCGCGGACTCATATGGGCGGAAATTGGTGGTGATAATGGGGTTTTTAGCTTGGCTAAGCGCCCATGCGACGATTTCTTCTGGTGATTTACCTTTTAATTCTTGGTTGGCTTGATCGATATCTAAATTTGGGTGTAATTGGCTCATGATGGATTCCTTAAGGGTAAAAAAATATATAAATGATTGATAATAAGTAGAGTGGTGACTATGAATATTAAGCACCAGCAAACATCGGTAGGTCGGCGGCGTTACGACCGTCATAACTACTGGCAAGCGCATTAAATGCTTGGCTGATATCAGAAATAGAGTGCAAATCATGCGCACTTATCACAAAACTGTCGGCGCCTGCGCGTAGCAGATAGGCGATTTGATCGCGGCCAAACTTGCCAGCCATACGAATCTCGCCTTGATAGCCCATTTGGCGTAAGGTTTGGGCGTAACTAAAACCACGTCCGTCCGTGAAAGCGGGAACGTGAATCACAATCAAATCTTGCTGTAATAAAAACTCTGGAATACGCGTCAGCACTTCGGTGTCGCTATCGGATGTCACCCAGACACCGGTACGGCTGATATGCTTGGCTAACAATTCACGTACTTGTAATAGTAGTCCGCCTGCAATATTGCCTTTAGCATCTAATAAATCAGCAAGCGGTAAAACGACTTCGAGTTTTTCTTGTTTTTGCAGCAGCTCTAGCAGTGATATATCGGTCAGGGTAATACCATCAGGCAGCTCATTGGTGCTAAGCGCAAGCCAAGTGTCAGTCTCACTGATATCGGTGCCATCGCTATTGAACACATGATGATTAGCCATAGACCTTCTCCTTAAAAGGGGCAATACCAATACGGTCAACTAAGTCACCAAAGCCTTCGACATCATTGTCATTACTGACGCGCTGCTCAAGGTAGACGTCGATTATCTTTTGTATCGTCGTTGCTACGGCATCGGTTGGTACAGCCTTGCCCAATATCTTACCGAGTTTGGCGTCGTTGCTAGAGTTACCGCCAAGGCTGATTTGATACCAGTATTCACCTTTTTTATCGACCCCAAGGATACCGATATCGCCGGTATGGTGATGGGCGCAGGCATTCATACAGCCAGACATATTGAGGCGAATCTCACCTAAGTCATAAAGGTAGTCGAGATCATTAAACTGTTTTTCGATTTGCTCAGCGATATTGTGGGTTGTGGCATTGGCAAGCGAGCAAAAATCCCAGCCTGGGCAGACGATCATATCGGTTAGGGTGTTGATATTTGGACGGGCCAAATGTAGCGCCGCCAGCTGCTGCCATAGCTCGTACAAGCGGTTGGTTTGTACATCGGCAAAGACCAGGTTTTGCTGATAAGTGCCGCGCAGCTCGCCAAAGCTATGTTCGTCAGCGAGGTCGGCGAGGGCGTCCATTTGCGACTCAGTAATATCACCTGACGGTACGTAGCGTCCGTCGACCAAGCCCGCTTTTAACGAAATGACCACCGCGCGGTAGCCTGCGATTTTATGCGCCACGGTATTTTGCTGATACCAATTGGCAAAGTCTTTATCAGCCTCTAGTTGCTGCTGCAAGTCCGACTGTACCTGTAGCGCATCAAAGCTAAGATAATCAGGCTCAGTAAAATAGCTGCTGGCCTTGTCAAAGTTGGCATCGGTCAAGGTCAACGGCCCATCTTTGATATTGGCTTCCCATTCGGCATCGACCAATTTGGCAAACGCAGGGCCGCCCATGCTATCGACCAATATCTTGATACGCGCTTTGAATTTATTGTCGCGGCGACCATGCAGATTGTAGACACGCAAAATCGCATCTAAATAGCTGAGCAGATGCTGGCGTGGTAAAAATGTATTAATGGTTTTGCCAATCACGGGCGTACGCCCAAGACCGCCACCAACTATCACTTCAAAGCCAAGCTCGCCTGCGTCATTTTTCTTTAAATGCAGTCCGATATCATGCACCTGCGTTGCCGCGCGGTCTTTTGCCGTACCGATGACGGCAATTTTAAATTTACGCGGTAAAAAAGCAAATTCCGGATGAAAGGTTGACCACTGGCGAATAATCTCGCAATAAGGACGCGGATCGGCGATCTCTTCTTTATGAATACCCGCATAAGGGTCGGTGGTGGTATTACGGATACAGTTGCCCGAGGTTTGGATCGAGTGCATTTGCACCGATGCCAATTCTGCCAAAATATCTGGCACTTCTTCAAGTTTTGGCCAGTTCAGCTGCATATTGGTACGGGTGGTAAAGTGGCCGTAGCCTTTGTCATATTTACGGGTAATCTCCGCCAATTTGCGTAATTGATAGGTTGCCAGCAAGCCATAAGGCACGGCGATACGTAGCATCGGTGCATAGCGCTGGATATATAGCCCATTTTGTAAACGCAGCGGTAAAAACTGCTCTTCTGGCAGCTCACCTGCCAAAAACCGTTCGGTTTGGTCGCGAAACTGGGCGACTCGTTCTTCTACCAAGGTTTGGTCAGCGTAATTATATTGATACATGACGTAATCTCAATTTTGTTTGAAACATAAAAGCGGCGACGAAAATGATTTGCGTGTGTAATCGATCTTATTGCCAGTCGCAAGGTAAACAATTCAGAGTCACATCATATAAGCTTGCGTCTATAAACATAAATTCCTTTAAGACATATGTATATCCAAAGTCAGCATAAATTTTCATAACCAAAGTTAGGTAGCCTATGTTTATCAAATTTAAGCGCTCATTCTCCTGACCAACTATCTCTCAATTTCATTATTAAGGTTTTAAAAATGACATCTACCAATCCCAATCTCTCCTCATCAAAACTTGTGCCGCCGCACGGCAGCAGCGAGCTAAAACCGTTACTATTAAAGGGTGATGCCCGCAACCAAGCATTGAAAATTGCCAGCAGCTTGCCGACGATTACCTTAAGCTCTCGTGAGCGTGGCGATTTGATTATGCTCGGTATTGGTGGATTTACGCCGCTAAATGGTTTTATGAATCAGGCAGATTGGCAGGGCGTCGTGGATGATATGCGCCTGCAGAGTGGCGACAATGCTGGCTTGTTTTGGCCGATTCCCATCACCTTATCAGCGCCTAAAGCGACTGCCGACAGCCTAAACCAAGGTGATAAAGTCGCATTGGTTGCGAAAGATGGCGAGATTATGGGCATCTTAACGGTAGAAGAGACTTATACCATCGATAAAGCCCATGAGTGTCAACAAGTCTTTACCACCACAGATTCTGAGCATCCGGGCGTACAACAAGTACTCAACCAAGGTGAAGTAAACATTGCAGGTAGTGTCGAAGTATTAAGCGAAGGCGAGTTCCCAACTTTATACCCAGAGATTTATAAAACCCCTGCTGAAACGCGGGAAATACTGGATGCTAAAGGCTGGAAAACGGTCGCCGCTTTCCAAACGCGTAATCCGATGCACCGCTCACACGAATATCTAGCCAAGATTGCTATCGAGATTTGCGATGGGGTATTGATTCATTCATTGCTCGGGGCACTCAAACCGGGCGATATCCCAGCTGAAGTACGCCAAGAAGCGATTAAAACCTTGATTGATAATTACTTTAGACAAGACACCGTCATTCAAGCCGGTTATCCGCTCGATATGCGCTATGCCGGACCACGCGAGGCGCTACTACACGCGGTATTCCGTCAAAACTACGGCTGTAGTCATTTGATTGTCGGCCGTGACCATGCCGGTGTCGGTGATTATTATGGTGCCTTTGATGCGCAGACTATCTTTGAATATGTCGGTAAAGATGATTTGATTACTCAGCCGTTAAAAATTGGCTGGACGTTTTGGTGTAATGCTTGTAATGCCATGGCTTCTGATAAAACCTGCCCGCATGAAGCATCTGAGCATGTCAAAGTATCAGGCACGAAGCTGCGTAAAGCACTATCAGAAGATGAGGACGTGCCAGAGAACTTTAGCCGTCCTGAAGTACTAGAGATTCTGCGCAGTTATTATGCGGGTATCGCAAAAGAGGAACGTGCTGAGGTGAAATTAGTCGGTGCATCTGCGGTTTAAGTAATATTTTATCGTCATCAATAAAAGTATTAAAAAAGGTGTCAGATTAAACGTCTGACACCTTTTTTATTATCTAAAGCCAACCATTAAAGCGGTTAATGCAGCTCTAAATCTCCCTCAAGCTTCTGATACTCGCCAACGATTGAGCCACCACCCGAACAAAAATAATTCAGCGTGTATTTATCTTGGCTATCAATAGACAAGGTGTCATCCTTAAATTGAAAGAACGCCGTACTGTCATTGACCTTAGTTTGAAAAATGACACCGTGCGCCTCGTCTTGTCCCATTAATGTCGCTTTACCATCGAAGTGACAAGTTGGTTTTTTCACATCACCACGCGCTCGTACCTTAATATCAATTTGCTCGCCATTGTCTGCGCCGTCAGCTCTTATCATCACACCCACCCAATCATAGCCTTGGGCACGCTTGGCATAACCGTCAGAGGCGTAATCGCCAACGACCGTCTGCACCGCTGGTGTGACAGCAGCGTTTGGTTGCTGAATCGTTTGGTTATTAACGCTTGGCGTTACGTTATTACAGCCACTTAAGGCCAATAAAGCGATAGAGGTCGTTAAAATACCTACAAAAAAGCGTGACTGACGGGCATGACGAGGTGGAGACTTGATCATTGCATTACCTTTATTAAAGGGGTTGGTAAACAGGAAATAAGTGAAAGCGGATGGGCTAAGTTTTATCAGTGCAGCGCCTGATATACAACAAGCTAAGGGATAATATCGACTCTATAGAGGCTCGTCTAGAGCCTAAGCAATACCGTAACTTACTCAAAAGTGTCTGCTTATCACAAAACTACAAAAATACCGAGGAAAGACAAGCACTTTAGAATAACTAATAAAATTACTTATGCCAAGTTAATCACTCGATAAGCGTATTTGTCACTAAGCAATTGTCTCACAGGCTGTTAGCATATTGCTCATTATCCATAGAACCAAATTTCGAAATGCAAGGTTTTTATCCCTATTATTAGAGAACAACGTTCCTATCGAGAGCAAATATGCAGCCAAATAAAAAGAGCGGCCAAAAAACATCTCACAAGCATATCAATGCGCGTGCTTCTTTCGCCATTCAACCTAAAAGCATCGGCACAGTGCTCACCAATCGCTTTAGTTTTACCGTCAATCTTACCAGCAGTTTTGGTCTTGGTAGTGTGCTTGCAGCGGCGGTACTGATCACAGGCTGCAACCCTACCGAAGCCAACCAAAATGACGCCGCAAACGAGGCAAAAAATATTGATTTATTAAATGTGTCTTATGATGTCTCACGCGACTTTTATAAAGACTACAACCCGTTGTTTAATGCAAATTATCAGCAAAAACACCCAAGTATCAAGGTGAATATCAACCAATCGCATGGCGGCTCGAGCAAACAAGCGCTGGCGGTCGCCAATGGCTTGCAGGCGGACGTCGTTACTTTAAACCAAGAAAGCGATATGAATTTGCTGGTTGAAAAAGGCTTGGTTGCTAGCGATTGGCAACAGGCATTGCCAAACAATGCCGTGCCTTATACCAGTACCATGGTGCTCTTAGTTCGTGCGGGCAACCCAAAAGGCATCAAAGACTGGTCAGATTTGGCGCGTAACGATATTGCCGTAGTATTGCCAAATCCCAAGACCAGTGGCACGGCGCGTTATGCCTTTTTGGGCGCTTATGGCTACGGCTTACATCATTTTAAAGAAAAGGTGCAAAGCCCCGCCAAAACCGATACTTTTATCAAAAAACTACTGGCAAACGTCGTCACCTATGACAATGGCGCGCGCGCTGCCACCACGACCTTTACCCAGCGCGGTCTTGGTGATGTTTTAATCACCACCGAAAATGAAGCGCATCTGGCTGCTAAGCAGTTCGCGAAGGGAAAAGTCGATATCGTGTATCCAAGTTACTCGATTGTGATTGCCAACCCTGTGGCTGTGGTGAAAACCGTAACCGATAAAAAAGGCACCACCGCCGCGGCAAATGACTATTTAACAGGCCTATGGTCGACGCCCGCACAAGAGCTGATGGCACAGATGTATATGCGCCCTAGTAATACCAAGGTGCTTGCCGCACACAGCAAGACCTTACCTGAAATTGCAACCTTTGAGCCTGTGGCGGTATTTGGTGATTGGGAAAGCATCATGGCGACGTTCTTTGTCGATGGCGGGCGTTTTGATCAGCTGGCGAGAGTGAAGTAGAGCTGCGTTTTACATAGTTATAAGCAATTTTCATTAGCGAATAATAAAAGTGTAAAGGCAATTTAAGAAATTTCTCGTTTAAGTGTTTGATAAGGCTATATTTTAATCACCATTACTTCATTATTCCATTTTGGCAATAACATACGCATATTCATCATTAAACATAATAAGCTGGCGCTGTTAGCATACTTGCATCATTTAATAAATATCATCTATCAGACACCTTTGAGGGATTTATGAAAGACGCAGCAAGCTATCAACAAAGAAGTAAAACACTTAACGTCTTGAGCATTGCAGGCGTTGCATTGACCTTGGGTCTTGCGGGCTGTAGCAATAACGAAAAGACAGAAACGACTGCTAATGCAGAAGGCACGCCAGCTGCCGCAGAAGGACAAAACATCGAACTGCTAAACGTCTCTTATGATGTGGCACGTGATTTTTATAAAGACTACAACCCATTATTCGTTGAGCACTATAAAAGCGAGAATCCTAACAGCAATATCTTAATCAAGCAATCGCACGGCGGCTCAAGTAAGCAAGCCCTGTCGGTGGCTAATGGTTTACAAGCCGATGTGGCGACCATGAACCAAGGCTCTGATATCGAATTACTTGAGCAAAAAGGCTTGGTTGAGGCTGATTGGGAAAGCAAATTCCCAGACAACGCCGTACCTTTCACCAGTACCATCGTATTTTTGGTGCGTAAAGACAATCCAAAAGGCATTAATGATTGGCAAGACTTGACCAAAGAAGGCGTTGAGATTGTCATGGCCAACCCAAAAGTCACGGGTAATGGTCGTTATGCCTTTTTAGGCGCTTATGGTTATGGTTTGCATGCCTTTAATAAAGATGAAACTAAGGCCAAAAACTACGTCAAAGACATGCTGAAAAACGTCAAAGTCTATGAGAATGGCGGACGTGCAGCGACGACGACGTTTGTTCAGCGCGGTATCGGTGATGTCTTGGTCACCTTTGAAAACGAAGCCAACTTGGCTGCCAAAGATTTTGGTGCAGGGCAAGTCGATATTGTTTATCCAAAATACTCTATCAAGTCTGAAAGCCCAGTCGCTGTTGTGAAAACCGTGACTGACAAAAAGGGCACCACCGATGCGGCAAAAGCCTATCTTGATTACTTATGGAGCGAGCCTGCACAGCAATTGGCAGCTAACTTATATCTTCGCCCAAGCGTGAAGAGTGTGCTTGATAAAAACAGCGATAAGTTGCCACCTATCGATACTTTCCGTCCAAACGATGCCTTTGGTACGTGGGATGAAATCATGAGCACTTACTTTAGCGATGGCGGCGTGTTCGATCAGTTAGCCATTAATGCACCAAAGTAAGCCGCTAGTACGCTGACTGATTGTGCTATTTAGAAATTTTCTTAAATAGCATTTAAACCGTCAGTTTTACCGTAACGTCCAAGCACCTAAAGGACATGGCTACCCACGCTATGTCCTTTATCGCTTACACAGACCCATAATAAATACATTAAATACATCTGATAGCACGTGGTGCTTACAAGCAGCAAATAAGCGCCAGCAGTTAGGCAATAGGACATCACTATGAGTGCAACAACTTCTCCTGCCAGCAAACCCATCAAGAAAGGGTGGCTGACGCGCTTGCGTCAACGCAATGTGCTACCAGGGTTTGGGCTAAGCATGGGCATCACCGTCTTTAGCTTATCGTTACTGGTGGTGCTACCGTTTGCCATGATGGCCTATACCACGACACAAATGGGCTGGACGGGTTTTTGGGAAACCATTACTCAGCCGCAAGTCACTGCTGCTATCAAACTCAGTTTATGGATGTCGTTTTTGGCGATGCTAACCAACATGGTGTTTGGTACGCTGGTCGCTTGGGTGCTGGTGCGCTATGAATTTTGGGGTAAGTCGCTGATTAATGCCTTGGTTGATTTGCCATTTGCACTACCGACAGCGGTTACCGGTATCTCGCTTGCGACTCTTTATGCACCCAATGGTTTAATCGGCCAGTGGTTTGCCAAATTTGACATCCAAGTCGCCTTTACGCCACTCGGTATTTGGCTCGCTTTAGTGGTCGTCAGCTTTCCGTTTATCGTCCGTGCGGTGCAGCCAGTGCTTGCAGAATTGTCCGTTGAATTCGAAGAAGCGGCGGCGGTATTGGGTGCCAATCGTTTAACGACCTTTCGTAAGGTAATTTTGCCAGAGCTATTGCCGGCTTTACTGATGGGCGCGGGTATGATGTTTGCCCGTGCCACTGGCGAGTATGGCTCGGTGATTTTTATTGCTGGTAATATTCCGATGCAGTCTGAGATTTTACCTTTAATCATTATTAGTAAGCTTGAGCAGTTTGATGTGCAAGGCGCATCCGCTGTCGCACTTTTTATGCTACTGATTTCGTTTGTAATTTTATTGACCATTAACATCGTACAGTGGAAGCTGTCGCGCCGCGTAGGAGCCCGCTAATGCAAATTTCTAATAGCTACGACTACCAAAGCAACCCAGCGACTAAAGACACGCCATGGATACGCCGTACCTTTATCACCATCGCGGTGTTATTTATGGTCATCATGTTGGTCGTGCCACTGTTCGCGGTCTTTTATGAAGCCTTTAAAAATGGTTGGCAGTTGTACATTGCCTCACTGGTCGACCCTGAAGCCTTACAAGCGATTAAATTAACCTTGATTACTGCGGCGATTGTATTGCCGATTAATATGGTGATGGGTATTGCAATTGCTTGGCTCGTGACCCGTTATCAATTTAAAGGTAAGCAGCTGGTGACGACATTGCTTGATTTACCGTTTTCGGTGTCGCCGGTGGTTGCAGGTTTGATGTTTGTGCTGTTGTTCGGGCTGAACTCTACCATTGGTGGCTGGCTTGAAAGCATGGGCTTTCAGGTGATTTATGCCGTACCAGGGATTATTTTAGCGACGTTATTTGTGACCTTTCCGTTTGTCGCCCGTGAGCTGATACCTTTGATGCAGACGCAAGGTGATAGCGAGGAGCAAGCAGCATTGACGCTAGGTGCGACAGGTTGGCAGACCTTTTGGCATGTGACGCTACCAAATATCAAATGGGCGCTGCTGTATGGTTTGATTTTGACCAATGCACGGGCAATGGGCGAGTTTGGCGCAGTCAGCGTAGTCTCCGGTCATATCCGCGGTGAAACCAATACCATGCCGCTATTGGTTGAGATTGCTTATAACGATTATAACTTTACTGCGGCCTTTGCCTTATCGAGCTTACTTGCTGCCTTGGCACTGGTAACGCTGCTAATACAACAAGTGATGACTAAGCTGCAAGAGCGCAAATTTGCCAAGTCTGAGCGTTTAGTTAGTGCGCCTGAATTGCCAGTGAGTGCCAATGCTAGCAATGCATCAAATGCTAAAGACGCTAAAGATGCAACCTTAGCAGAAAGCAGCGGTCGTCTATAAGCGTTATTCTATACATTAAGCATCGTAAAACCACTTGCCATGTTAAGCCAAAAATATAATAAGAGAACCCATTATGAGCATCGAGATTCGTAACGTTAATAAAAAATTCGGTAATTTTACCGCCTTAGATGATATCAATATTACTGTACCAACAGGCAAGTTGACGACGTTGCTTGGTCCTTCAGGCTGCGGTAAAACCACCTTGCTACGTATCATTGCTGGTCTTGAGTATGCAGACTCTGGGCAGATATTATTTGATGAGCTCGATGTCACCAATACACCAGTGCAAAAGCGCCATATTGGTTTTATGTTTCAGCACTATGCGTTATTTCGCCACAAAAACATCGCCGATAATGTCGGCTTTGGCTTAACCTTGCTACCGAAGAATGAGCGCCCAAGTAAAGCGGATATCAATAAGCGCGTTGCTGAATTGCTAGACCTAGTACAGTTGCCGCAAGTTGCCAATGCTTATCCGCATCAATTATCAGGTGGTCAGCGTCAGCGTATCGCGCTGGCACGAGCCTTGGCAGTAAAGCCAAAACTATTATTACTCGATGAGCCGTTTGGCGCGCTAGATGCCAAAGTCCGTAAAGAGCTGCGCACTTGGCTAAAAAATATCCACCACGAGCTGGGTATTACGAGCATTATGGTAACCCACGACCAAGAAGAGGCGCGGGCGGTATCGGATGAGATTGTGGTGATGAATCAGGGCCGCGTCGAGCAGGTAGGGACGTCAGAGGAGCTGATTCACCAGCCAGCAAACGCCTTTGTCAGTGATTTTTTAGATCTAGTCTAATTTAGGCTTGAAGGCGTATTTATATTAAGGGCGTATTTTAAAACAACGCTTAAAAACAAAAAAGACCTATCAATGATAGGTCTTTTTTATGTGCTCAATTATTTGTCATTAGACTTTCTCAATCTGCTTTTTTTGACATTAAGCAGGCTTTGGCATATTGATGTCTTTAGTTGATATTTGCTTATAGGTGATTTCTAAAATATCTTGGCACCATTTTGGCAAATCATCAGACACCTCGTACCACATCCACGTCCCATCACGAACACAGCTTAAAATGCCCAGTTTTTTCAAATGATTTAAGTGACGCGAGATGGTCGGCTGCGGCTGATCGAGTATTTCTACCAATTCACCAACACAGCGCGACTCTTTATTAAATAAGATTTGAAAAATTTTTAAGCGCGTTGGGTCAGACAAGACTTTAAATAACTCAAGCGGCTGTATCGTAGAATTATTATTAGACATAGAACAATTCCAATATAGATTTAGTTAATAGGGGGTCAATATAACAGCAGTTAACGGTAAAAACGATTAAAAAATGAGCAGATTTACAGTTCGTCGCCATTTTACTACCTTTGGTACTTTGTGGTTACACCTAAGACTGTATTCAGTTACATGGATAAAGTTAGGGTAATATATCTTTTAGCTGTACCTAATATGACGGATAAATATACCAAATACTATTGTAAATGGTAATAATTATCGTTATTATAAAGCATAATTAGCTAGATATTCATAGTAGGAGCCGCACATGTACGTATGTATCTGTAACGACGTCAAAGACAAACAAATCAAAGCTGCCATTGCTTCAGGCATTGACACATTAGAGGGGTTAAAAGACACCCTTGATGTAGCGACGTGCTGTGGCTGCTGCGAACCTATGGTCAACGACTTTCTTGACGAACATCATACCAAGCTTGATGCGTTGGCCTACGCAGTTTAAGTATTTACCTGTTTCCACTTCTATTGCCAATCCGTTCAAATCCCGTTTCTGCTTTCCCTCTATCTGTAGTGTTTTAGCCGCCAATTCGCCTTTATCCGCGTTCAAATCATCTTTTTATGGTTATTTATGGTTAAAAGCCATCACCATGAAAGACGATAAGTAACCCAAAAGGCGAGTGCGGCTATCCTTTATCTCTGTTTGCCTTCATAAATCACCTATTAAGATTACTCGCTAAACGCTATCGGTGTAAGCGAGTTAATTATAATTCTCAATTAGCATCTTATTCTTAGTTCATATCGTTACAAGCGCTACGGCGTGCCTATGCTACTATATCTATCTAACTTTGTAAGACGTTTGATGGGTTTTAGTCTTTACTGATTGGTTTACGAATGGTACTTTAACTATATTTATAGTTGTGAATGTATTAGTAGCCAAATAAAAACATAGGAGTATGAGTCATGATAGGCAGCCAAAAGGTCATTGATTATTTAAATTTTTTATTAGGTGGCGAGCTTGCGGCTCGTGATCAGTACTTCATTCATTCTGAGATGTATGCAGAATGGCATTACGGTAAATTATACGACCGTATCCACCATGAGATGCAAGATGAAACGCAGCACGCGCAGGCGATTATCCGTCGTATCTTGATGTTAAGCGGTACGCCGAAGATGCGCGTCAATGAGATTAATATTGGCGCAACGGTACCTGAAATGCTGCAATTGGACCTGGACTTAGAATATCAAGTACAGCAGCATCTAAAAGACGGTATTGCGCTTTGTGAAGCAGAGCACGACTATGTGACGCGTGAGATGTTGGTTGAGCAGCTCAAAGACACCGAAGAAGATCATGCCCATTGGTTAGAGCAGCAGCTGCGCCTGATTGATATGGTTGGTCTGCCCAATTATTTACAAAGCCAGATGGCGGAAGTGTCTCCTGATATTGTTTAGTGTTTTATATATTAAGCAGTTTTCACGAATATTAAATTGATAAATGAATAAGCAGGACAGGGAGAACAGCATGAAAGGGGATAAAGAAGTTATTCGCGCACTCAATCAAGTGCTCGGTCAGTCATTAATCGCCATCAATCAGTATTTTTTGCACGCCCGTATTGCCCGTCATTGGGGTTTAGAGGCATTAAACGAAAATTTCTATAAGCAATCTATTGCAGAGATGAAATGGTCGGATGATCTTATTGCGCGTATTTTATTGTTAGGCGGTCTGCCAAACCTGCAAGATTACGGCAAAATGTTCATCGCAGAAGATGTGCCTGAAATGATTGACTGCAACTTGCGCTTAGAAAAGCAGAAGTTCTCTATCATCACTGATGCAATTACCTTGTGCGAGAGCAAGCATGACTATGTCTCGCGTCATTTATTGGTTATCCTAAAAGATGGCAATGAAGAGTATCAAGACTGGCTTGAAACCCAAGAGGACTTGATTAAAGACGTTGGCATTGAAAATTATATTCAGTCACAAATGGATGATGACCACACGCCTTAAAGTTATAAGAATTGCCGTTACTTGCCAGCGTAACCTAAGATAAGTTTTAGATTAACTAATTTTAGGTTACGCTGGCGTTTTTATGTTTAATGTTTTAACTTAATACAAGCCGCGACCGTCTTCAGGTTTGAGGCGTAAAAAGTATAAACCTGAAAGGATGGTTAATATACCCAGTATCCAATAGGTGGTCTGAAAGGCGACCAAGGTATCAAGCTCGAAGCGTTCCCGCAGTAGATTCAAGACCGCCGCCCCAAAGACGATACCAAAGCTAATCGCTAATTGCTGATTGACCGCCATTAAGCTGTTACCGCTACTGGTCTGCGCGCCCTCTAAGTCGCCGATAGTAATAGTATTCATGGCACTAAACTGCATGGAGTTACAGGCACCCATAACGGTCAAAATAGGGATAAACCAAATCCAATTTGCCGCATCATTAAACTGTGCTAAGACAATAATAAGCAGGCCTATCAAAAAGGTATTGACCACCAACACCTTGCGGTAGCTAAAACGCTGAATAATTTTACTGACCCAAGGCTTGATACCGATTGCACCAACGGCAATAGGTGCAAGCAGCCAACCCGCTTGTGACGGTGAGTATTCAAACACCACCTGTAGTAATAGCGGCAATAAAAAAGGCACGGCGCTGATGCCTAAACGGGTGAATAAGTTGCCAGTAATACCGATACGAAAAGTGCGAATATCAAATAAACTTAGTGGAAATAATGGCGCTGCACGGCGTTTGGCATGCCACACATACGCGCCTATCAAGATACTAGCGCCGAGTGCGAGTAGCAAACCGTAAAACCCACGCCCAGTCTGTGAGCCAAACTCGACCGCCAAAGTAAATCCGCAAGCGGCGGCAGCAAATAAAGCAAAACCCGTCCAGTCTAAACGCTTGGTGTCCTCAAACAAAGCAGGTACCAGCTTTTTACCCATGATAAAACCAAATATACCCATCGGGATATTGATGAGAAATATCCAATGCCAGCTGGTATATTGCACGATATAACCGCCCAATACTGGTCCAACTAGGGGCGCGATTAACGCGGGTATCACCGCAAAGTTCATCACGGTTAACAGCTTATTACGTGGATAGGACTTGACCAATATGAGACGCGCCACAGGGGTCATCATCGCGCCGCCAATACCTTGGATGACGCGCGAACCAATCAATAAATTCAACGTTGGGGAGGCGGCACACAATAGTGAGCCGATACAAAAGATGATTACAGCATATAAAAACACCCGCCGCGTGCCATATTTATCAGCCAAAAAGCCGCTTATAGGAATAAAAATCGCCAAGGTTAGCGCATAGCTAATAACCGCCCACTGCATTTTTAATGGTGACTCGCCAAGGGCTTGCGCCATTTGCGGCAAAGAGGTGTTTAAGATGGTAGCATCTAAAATCTGCATAAATAGCGCCACCGCCAAGACATAGGGTAGGTATTTATCTTGCGTTGGGGTTAGGGTTACCATATTGTCATCACCATGTCTTTTGACCTCATCTTTTGACTTCTGTTGTTAAGCCTATCTCTAAAAAGCTGTTAAGTTGGGCTAGTATAAAAATAACCGCCTATGAGTTAAAGAGTAGCAAAGTAACGGTGTAAGCTCATTCATAAGAAGTGTGTTCTCAAACGCTTTGATACTCGTGCTCGTTACTTTTAAAAATGGGTTACAAGACAGGGCTTTAACTAAAGATTTGCTATAGTAGAATTATCATATAGGACGACGTGAGACTAATATAAATCTTTTGCCGCCTCAGTCTCGCTTTGGCTCTGTTTTATACAACAAAAAAAATAGGAATTATTATGAGTAGTGACAATCATCAATCAAACAATGACGAAAATAATGACACTCAAAACAACCATACCAAAGCCTATACGCCGCCTAAAGTATGGAAAAACGACAGCGAAAATGGTGGTAAGTTCGCCAGTATCAATCGCCCAACAGCTGGCGCGCGCCATGAGCAAAAATTACCGGTCGGCGATGCACCTTTACAGCTGTATTCACTAAATACCCCGAATGGCGTCAAGGTAAATATCTTGTTAGAGGAGCTTGCCGAGCTGAATGTTAAAGGCGCTGAGTACGACGCCTACAAAATAGATATCTCTGCGGGCGATCAATTTGGCTCAGGGTTTGTCGCTATCAACCCCAATTCTAAAATCCCGGCGCTGGTTGATTATACTGATGCTTTAAATGATAAAAATGCTGGCGAGCCTATTGCGCTTTTTGAGTCGGGGGCTATTTTATTATATTTAGCGGAAAAGTTTGGCAAATTTATCCCAATGCAGCAAGGTAAAGCGCGCGCAGATTGTCTGTCTTGGCTGATGTGGCAGATGGGTAGTGCGCCGTTTTTAGGTGGCGGTTTTGGGCATTTCTACGCCTATGCGCCCGAACCGCTAGAGTATCCTATCAATCGCTATACGATGGAGACCAAACGCCAGCTTGATGTGCTAGATAAGCACCTCAAAGACCACGAGTATATGTGCGGTAATGATGAGGCGGACTATAATATCGCTGATATGATTATCTGGGCGTGGTACGGTCAGCTGGTGCTTGGCAAGCTTTATGATGCGGCAGAATTTTTACAAGTAGATGATTACAAAAACATCAAACGTTGGGCACAAAAAATCGCCGACCGTCCAGCGGTAAAACGCGCCGTAGAGTTAGAATTAAAGCCTATTGTTTAAAGGTTTAACTTTATCAGTTTATATTTAAATAGTCGTAGCAAAACATAAGTTTTCATAAAAAGCTTAATAAGCCATTGCTTGTTAACCTTTTGCTTTTCTAATATTCGTTATTCCAAATATATTTATCGATATATCGCTTTTTGACTATACTTTCGTCTTTACATAATGGTACATTAGTATAACAGATAGAAACATTAGTACGTTAAGATAGCAGCCACCGCCTTCTTGGGCAGGTGTTGATATTTCTTCTATTAATGAGTAATGACTATGAAGAATAATAAAACTCAGCCTATACTACTACCTCTATTCAACGAGATGGTTTTTCTACCTTTACCATTCACTCGTCAATCCCATCGCGCATGTAGTCTGCTAACAGACAATGCTCCTAGCAAAAACAACCCGCATAGAAAAAACATTTCGATAAAAATAAAAAAGTTGCCTTTATTCATGACAAAAAAAATGATACTACCGTTATTTGCTGCCCTTAGCGCCGCTTTATTGAGTTCAGTGACGCAGGCTGCCACGCCTGTAAGCTTTAGTAATCAAGATTGGGAAGTCGCTTGCGACAATACGCGTACTTGCCGGCTGGCAGGTTACCAAGCGGAGAATAATAGCGATTTACCTGTGTCTTTACTATTGGTACGCCGCGCAGGAGCAAACGCTACCGTCGATGGCAAAGTAAAGCTTGGCGGCGCTAAAGAAAGCTCTGCTAAAGCGCTGATGCAGCTTGGTAATCGCCATCGTATCTCACTGTTTATTAATGATAGAGATTATGGAGAAACCAAGCCTTACTCAGTAGCCGCAGGTCATGCCGAGCTAACCTCAGCGCAGGTGAGCGCGCTGCTTGATGCCTTGACCAAATCAAGCAAAATTGAGCTAGTGATTCGCAATACGCGCTGGCAGTTATCGGATAAAGGGGCCAGTGCAGTGATGCTCAAAGCCGACGAAGCTCAAGGCCGGGTAGGGACCTCAAGCGCTTTTATTAGCAATAACACCAGTAAATCTAATAGTGGCATCTTATCGCCGCAAGCCGCTCCTTCACTACGACTGGTCACTCCTAATCCTAACGCCCTCTCTAGTAGTAAGAAAAAATTTGCCATGCGCTCATCGCAGTTGGCAGAGATGATGAAAACCACTATGAAAGATGTCAACACTGAATGTCCAAACTTAGCGGATAAGACAGCGTGGCGCGTCAGCCGTTTAAACAGTAAGCAGCTGCTCGCCCAGCATGATTGTTGGACGGGCGCTTATAACACGGGTACGGGTGTTTGGGTATTCAATGACACTAAGCCTTATAAGCCGAGCTTGGTGACGACAAGCGCGACCGATTATGGCGATGGTAAAATAACCTCGGTGCAAAAAGGCCGCGGGCTTGGCGACTGTTTAGCCAAAAGTGAATGGGTATGGACAGGCAGAGCGTTTGAGAAAAGTCATGAAAGCACCACAGGTATGTGCCGGCTGATAGAGGCGGGCGGCGCTTGGCAATTGCCAACCTATGTGACGGAAGTGAAAATGTCGCGTTAATAGCGCGTATGTTAGAAATTATTACATTAAAGATAAAAGCGTTCAAGCGGCTGTATTAAAGACTGGCGCAGCGGTTTTTAAGCCTAAATTGTTTGAGATATGACCTATTTTTATCATAAACAGAAAAATAGGTACTGTTTGCGCTAATGTTGTGCTATACTGCGTCGCCACGTTAGCATAGACTAGCGTGAATTATGAGATTGATAACATCGCCTGCGATTTTGGGTCTAGGATGACCATAAGTAATTGTTGCCGATGATTTTGTGTACTTAAATAACCTTTTCTATTAATAGTGAAAAATCCGTTATTTTTGACTCATATCTTATCTACTGACCGCTATATCGGTTAGATTGGTTGTTACCAGCCTTTATCTGCTTTGGACAAAGCATTGATAATGCGCTTTTAGCAAACAAGGATAAGACACTCGGCACTACCACCAAAATACGTCAGACAGCACGAACGCCTTTATAATATTGACAAGCTTTATGGCTTGGCTTTTGATTGTTAAGCCTTTTTAAGGTGAGACAATAATTTTATAAATGCGTCGTGATGAACGGTTATCAGTGGTATGCATCAAGCTTGCTGAATTTACAGCAGCTTATACTTACCAAGGATTACTATGACTGACATCTTATCTGCTATCGCCGCTGAAAACGGCATCATCGACAGCACTGATACCCCAAACACAACTGCAACTGCTGATACCAATAATCAAGCGGCTACTACTGACGCTGCTGAAGAAAATAAAATCACTTTTAGCGACCTTGATATTGCCAAGCCGATTTTGACCGCGCTTGACCGCGTTGGCTATACCAACCCAACACCTATTCAAGAACAAGCCATTCCTTTTGCTCTAGCGGGTCGCGACTTATTATTGTCAGCGCAAACCGGTAGTGGTAAAACTGCGGCATTTGTTATCCCAGTACTTGACCGTTTAAGCCGTGCCACTAGCTTTGACAAATTAACCAAAGCCCTTATCTTAACGCCAACGCGTGAGCTTGCTCAGCAAGTACATGACAGCGTTCGTACCTATTCAAAAGACATGCGCGGTCTGTTCTGTGTGCCATTAGTCGGCGGCGCACCGTACAACGGTCAGATTACTGCGCTAAGAAAAGGCGTTCAAGTGATTGTTGCGACGCCTGGTCGTTTACTTGACCATATCAAAGCCGGTCGCGTTGATTTATCAAACCTTGAAGTGTTGGTACTTGACGAAGCTGACCGTATGCTAGACATGGGTTTTGCTGATGATATCAACGATATCTTGAAAGCGGCACCTGATAATCGTCAAACGATTATGTGTTCAGCGACTTGGGATGGCCCTGTTGGCAAGATTGCGGCGAGCTTCACCAAAAATCCTGAGCGCGTTTCAATCAAAGTTGAATCGGCGCATATCGAAGAAAAAGTATACTACTGTGATGATTTTGATCACAAAAACCGTTTGCTTGATAAAGTTGTTTGTGACAAAGATATGGAACAAATCATTATCTTTGCAGCGACCAAACGTAGTACAGAAAAATTGGCCAAACAGCTGCAAGAAGCTGGTCATAAAGCCAGTTTCCTACATGGCGATTTGCCGCAGAGCAAGCGTAACCGTATCGTACAAGACTTACGTAATGGCAAGGTTAAAATCCTAGTAGCGACCGACGTTGCTGCTCGCGGTCTTGATGTACCAGCGATCTCACACGTTATTAACTATGACTTGCCACGTCAAACTGAAGATTACGTCCACCGTATCGGTCGTTGTGGCCGTGCTGGTCGTACTGGTATTGCTATCAGCTTATGTAGCATGGATGATCGTCCACAGCTAAACGCTATCAATCGTTACTTAGATCGCAAAATGGAAGTCTGTGTCATCGAAGGTATGGAACCTAAGAAGACTTATGTACCGAGCGAAAACAAAGGTAATGGTCGTGGCCGTGGTCGCGGACGCTCTAACGGCGGTGGTCAAGGTCGTGGTCGTTCAGCAGGCGGTTATGCAGGTCGTTCAAACGGCGGCGGCAATGGTCAAGGCCGTGGTCGCTCAAGCGACAGCGCGCCGACTGGTCAACGCGCCAGCAATGACAGCGGTTATCAAGGCAAGCCAAGTGAGCGCTCAGGTGGCAAACCCTATCAAGGCAAACGCACAGGCGCGCCTAGCCGTGGTGACGGTACCAGCGCACCACGCGGCGATCGCGCTGCAACCGGTCGCGGTCGTCCAAGTGGCAGCCAAGGTCGCCCAGCGAATCGCTCTGACAGCCGTGGTCAAGGTCGTCCAACAGGCGGCAACCGTGGTAGAAACTCGTAATAACGTTATAATGAATGGTTAATAATGGCTTAAATAAATGTCATTATTAATCATATAGCGTCATATTAAAAAGCCAGATACTTGTTATCTGGCTTTTTTGTGCGTCAAAATACTTGTATGTTTCACTAATAAAAAGTCAACAATGCTATATCGTTGCTTGCGCGTCTTTTTCGCCTTGTCTATACTGACAGGCTTTTAATCATCGTGTGCTGCGGAGCTGTCTGATGCCCGATATTTCTCATTTAGCCATTGGTAATCTGCCGTTAGCCTTTGGCATTATCATGGCCATTATTGGTTTGGTGTTTTATACCCAAGGGCTGCCTGGTAAGTTTTGGCGCCGCTTTTATGCCGTACTGCCGGGTATTGTCTTGTGCTGCTTTATTCCTGCAACCCTAAATAGCTTGGGTGTCTTTGCTGATGGTATTGGTTCACAGATTTATGGCTTTACCGCCACCTATCTGTTGCCAGCCAGTTTGCTATTGATGACCTTGTCGATGGATGTGCCAAAAATATTAGGTTTAGGCTGGAAAGCCATTGCGATGTTTTTTGCGGCTAGTATTGCCATTGTTATTAGTGGGCCGATTAGCTTAGGTATTGCCAAATGGATTTCGCCTGAGATGTTCAACGACGATACCTTATGGCGCGGGTTTTCAGCGGTCGCGGGTAGCTGGATTGGCGGGGCAGCAAACCAAGCGGCGATGAAAGAGCTGTTTGGCGTCAGTGATGATTTATTTGGCATGATGATTTTGGTCGATACCACCAATGCTTCATTATGGCTATTGGCGATTTTGGTTATGGCCAAGCACAGCGCGAAGATAGATAAGTTTTTACGGGCGGATAGCAGTAGTATTGATAAAGTGATTGCCGCGGTGGAAAGCTATGAGCGAGACCATGCGCGTCCTGCTACTATCAATGATTTGATGGTGATGTTTGGCTTGTGTTTTGCCATGGTCGGGGTGGCGCATTTCGCAGGCGGGCATATAGCAGGCTTCTTTGCGCCTTATAGTTGGGCAGTACAATATAGCTTTGCCAGCTCGTTCTTTTGGATGGTGGTGATTATCACCTTAATAGGGGTGGTGTTTTCCTTTACCAAAATCCGCCGTCTTGACCATGTTGGCGCCTCCAAAATCGGTACGGTGTTTATCTTTGTCTTAATCGCCGCTATCGGCATGCAAATCAATCTAGCGGGCATTGTCTCGCAGTGGCGCTTACTACTCATTGGTCTACTATGGATGAGTATTCACGTTGTGATTGTTTTTGCGGTTGCTAGAATGATTCGTGCGCCATTCTTCTTTTTGGCAGTTGGCTCGAATGCCAATACCGGCGGCGCGTCATCAGCACCGATTGTCGCTACAGCATTTCATCCGTCACTGGCTCCAGTTGGCGTATTCTTGGGTATTTTAGGTTATGCCGTGGGCACTTTTGGTGGTTATATCAGTACCCAGATGATGCGGCTGGTGGTGGGGTGATAGCACCTAACTAAATGCTGGCGTGTTTTGTGGGCGCATCTGCTTAGCCAAAATATCGCCTCTAAGGTGATGCCATTTGCCTTACTGGTGCCCGTGTTTGGGGTGGCGACTTCAGTGTTGTTTACAGGAGAGGTGGTCACATGGTGGAAGATGCTAGCGATGGTGCTTATCTTATCTGGGCTGGTATTGGCTAATATAAAGATAGGACTATGGAGAAAGGCGGTTCGTACCTAGTATTGAATAACGTATACAATTGGAGTTAGTAAGAATAGACAAAAAGAGCAGTGCCGCACATATGAGGCATTGCTCTTTTTTTATGCTAAACGCTTTATATCGCACTATGATAACCGTAAAAACAGGCTGCTTATCGTTACATCTGTACACTCACAGTCAAAAACTCTGCACACACAGTCCATCTATTTGACCAAAACCTCGCTATAGTGAAAAAGCTTGATCATTAGGATAGATGATAAGCCAGATAAAGCGCGCGCTGAAGGATAAGGATAAATGGTCATATAGATCGGTATATTCTTTTATTTCGCCTATATAAATGCGCTTGTTCTGACCCAAATTTCTCGACAAGGAGTCTTTCATGAGCAACGCTCACCCCTCTATAGATCCTATTACCTTGTCTGTCGTACGTGGCGCCCTAGAAACGGCGCAGCGTGAGATGACAACCACCTTAGAAAAAACCGCCCGTTCGAGTGTCTTTAACTTAGCTCATGACTATAGTAATGCGCTGTTTGATCATCTGCCTGAGATGATTTTGCAAGGGCAAGACATTCCCATTCATTTAGGCTCACTGATGCCCGCCATGAAAGCCGTCGCCGAATATTATGGTGATGACATTCATGAAGGCGATGTGATTTATCATAACGATCCTGTGATGATGGGCAGCCATATCCTAGATTGCTGTATGTATAAGCCGGTGTTTTATAAAGGTGAGCTGGTCTTTTGGACGGTCTGCAAAGGTCATGTCACTGATATCGGTGGCCCTGTGCCAGCCGGCTATAACCCTGATGCCAAAGAGATATATGCCGAAGGCTTACGCATTCCGCCCATTAAGCTTTGGGAAAAAGGCGTCAAACGCCATGATGTGATTAATTTGCTGCACAGCAATATGCGCTCGCGCCGTAATCAAGAAGGCGATCTCAATGCTCAGTACGGCGCGTGCGCCGTCGGCGAGCGTAATATGATTGCGCTGCTAGACAAATACGGTGTTGAGACGGTACGTGGAGCGATTGAAGAGCTAAAGAGCATGGCTGACCATCATATGCGCTCGTTAATCTCGTCTATCCCAGATGGCGATTATCATGGCGAGGCGGTATTAGAAGACTCAGGTCATGGCTTGGGTGATATGACCATCAGCGCCGACATTGTCATCAAAGACAGTGATGTACATATTAAAATCACCAGTCCGCCGCAAGTCCCTTATTTTATCAACTCTTATGCTGGTAACTCGATGTCAGGAGTATTGCTTGGGCTAATGATGTTTGCCCAAGTAGAGCCGCCGTATAACGAAGGCTTATACCGCTGTGTGACCGTTGATTTGGGTGAGCATGGCACTTTATGTAATGCCAAAGAACCGGCGCCGCACGTCAACTGTACGACCACGCCGATGGAAACCTTAACCGATGCGGTACGTATGGCATTTGAAGCAGCGGCACCTGAGCGTGTTACCGCCTCTTGGGGGCATTCTTCAGGGATTAATATCGCTGGGATTGACCCAAAAACTGGCGAGCAATACGTCACCATGATTTTGGCGTCTATTATTTCAGGCGCAGGTGCTACACAACAAATGGATGGCTGGCATGCTTGTGGACCATTAAGCTGCTTTGGGGCGTTAAGCTCGGGAGATATTGAGCTGTTAGAGTACCAGTATCCTATCTTAATCCATAAGTATGGCTTGGCAGAAGACAGCGGCGGCGCAGGCGAGTACCGCGGCGGCTGTGGTACGGTTTGGGAAGTTGAACCATTAGACCATACTATGACGGTTATTGCCTTTGGCGAAGGTCGTCAGCATCCTACTATGGGCGCTGGCGGCGCGGAACAAATCTCACCTGAGCTAAAAGTTGGGCGTCTAGAGATACTACATAAAGACGGGCAAACGGACTTATATAGAAAAAACACTGTTACGGAAATCACGCCGGGTGAACGCGCGCGCAATATCAATCCGGGTGGCGGCGGCTACGGCAGCTCATTTGATCGCGATATTCAAGCGGTCATCAAGGATGTAAAAGAAAGAATTATCTCAATTGCTGCGGCAAAGATTGAATACGGCGTGGTACTTGACCCAGAAACTCTGGCGCTCAATGAAGCTGAGACTGAGTACTTACGCCGCCAGATAACCGCATAAAACACACATTGAACTTTCATGATTGAGTTAAGGATGACTTATGAACAACGATTTTCGTATTGGCGTTGATGCTGGCGGGACTTTTACAGATTTTGTCTTGGCAGAAAAAACCGGTGATATTCATCTGTTTAAAGCACCATCAACCCCAGAGGATGGCACCCTAGCCATTGCCAATGGTCTCCAGCAAATTGCCAACAAATTTAACCGTCCTATCGAGGACATCATTCAAACCTGTGACTTGTGTATTAATGGTACGACCGTCGCCCTAAATGCGCTGATTCAGATGACAGGTGTGAAAGTAGGCTTGCTATGTACCAAAGGACATGAAGACAGTATCGAGATACGCTTAGGGCACAAAGAAGAAGGGCACCGCTACGATGCCAGTTACCCGCCAGCGCCGCAGATTGCCACGCGTGACCGCCGCTTTCCTATCCGTGGTCGTATCTTGGCAGACGGCAGCGAACACGAGCCGTTAAATGAGCAAGATATCCTCGATGCGATTGAAGTGTTAAAACAGCAAGACGTGCAAGCGGTTGCCATCTCTTTTGTGTGGTCTATCCGTAATACCGAGCACGAACAACGTGCCAAAGAGTTGATTGAGCAGCATATGCCGGGGGTGTTTGTCTGCTGCGGTAGTGAAGTATATCCGCAGATTAAGGAATATACGCGTACCTCAACGACACTGGTTAATGCCTATTTAAGCCCGGTTATGGCGTCTTATGTACATAAGATTGATGATTACTTTAAGGCACTCGGCGCTGAGCAGCCGGTCCGTTACTTTCAGTCGAATGGCGGGCTTGCGGTCGGTAACATCATGCGTGAACGCGCGGTTAATGCCATAAATTCAGGACCGGCATCAGCACCGCAAGCAGGACTGTATATTGCTAGCGCCTTTGGCATTGATAACATTATCACCGTTGATATGGGCGGGACGTCTTTTGATATCACGATGGCCAAATCTGGTCGAACGAGCCTAAACCGTGATATTGATTTTTTACGCAATCGTATTGGCGTGCCGATGATTCATGTTGAAACGCTGGGCGCGGGCGGCGGCTCTATTGGTCATGTAAATAACTTTGGGATGCTCGAGGTCGGTCCACAAAGTGCTGGCGCGACCCCAGGTCCTGCGTCTTATGGTAAAGGCGGTGAGTTGCCAACGGTGACCGATGCTAATCTGGTGTTAGGTTACCTTGAGCCCGATGCCGTGCTAGGCGGATGCGTGACTTTGGATAAAGACAAAGCGCTGCAAGCGGTGCAAAAACACATCGCCGATCCATTAAAAATTGACTTGGCACATGCCGCCTTTGGTATCAGTGCCATCGTCAACCAGAATATGGCAAACGGTATCCGCCGTATTACCATTGAAAAAGGCTATGACCCTCGCGACTTTGCGCTTATTTGTGCCGGCGGCGCAGGTGGCATGCATATTGTCGATTTGGCCGAAGAGATGGGGATTGGTACTATTTTGATACCAAAGATTGCCTCTTGTCTTTGCGCCTTTGGTCAAATCATCTCTGATATTAAATATAACTATCTGGCCACGCAGATGATGATTATTGCGCCAGATTCAGAGCTACAGTCGCTTAATGCTACCTTACACGAGCTAGAAAGCCTAGGCGTACAAAAGCTGTTAGAAGATGGCTTTGCAGAAGATGATATCATCATCGAGCGTACCATGGAGATGCGCTACGTCGGGCAGGTGCATGAGTGTAATGTGCTGATACCCAATGGCAAGCTTGATGTCGATAGCGTGCAAACGATTTTGGAAGCCTTCCATCACCGTCATAAAGAGCTTTATACTTATGATGAGTGTGACAACAAGGTCGAGCTGGTCAATATCGAAGTCGCTGTCATCGGTAAAATCAGTAAGCCCAAGCTACCAGAGCTTGCTAAGCAACAAGGTGATGTCAGTCAAGCGCAAGTAGGTAGCCGTGAGATGATCATGGATCAAGAATACGAATGGATTGATACGCCTATCTATAATGGTGAAGAGTTTGGGGCAGGGGCAATGATTGCAGGGCCGGCGCTTATTCAAGAACCAACCACCACGATTGTGATTAAAAAAGGCTGGCAAGCAGAATTGCATGAGACGGGCACTTATAAGCTGACCAAAGCCGCTTAGCTTGCTGTTTTTATCGTTATCGCTTTCTAGTTTTCCCATCAGGCATTAACCTCATTTAATGCCTGATTTTATTTTTGATATCGTATTTAGTACGCATCATATTTAGAAATCCAGTCGTCATACAGGTATGATATAAAGGAGAACGACATTTTATTAGCTGGCATGATACCTAAATGCCTATCAATTTTGTGATAGCTATTTTTACACACAGAGTATTCAAGGATGAATGCAAAATTAACCCCTTCCTTATGGTTACCTTCAACGCCTCCTATAAGCACGGCACAAACATTAGACGCGTTTGATTGGAAGCGCACCATCAATGACACCTATTTTGATCTCAATGTCAGCTTTCGCCAGCCAAGTCAGTTTTCTGGTTACTTGCAACACGCCAAGCTTTTGGATATTGGGGTATCGCATTATCATGCCAATACCGTCCATTATAAGCGCAGCTTAGCAAGCAATCAGTCTAGTCACGGCAATAGTAATAACCGTAGCGACGACAGTATTTTAATCACCTTTCCTGTGACCGGTAGCGTCCGTTTTGCGCAAAAAAACCGCCAATTAACCTCAAACCCAGGTCAGTTTTTTATTGAATTATCAAACTTACCTTATGAGTTTTATCACCTGCAAGAAGTATCGTTATATGTGATTAAGGTGCCTTTAGCGCTATTAAGCCCGCAAATGGGCACCATAGAGCGGCAGTTTGCCCGTAGCCTGTCTATTGATGAAGGGGCTGGCAGGTTGCTGGTTTTTCAAATCAGACAGATATTAGAGCTGATTCAACAACATAGATTGGCGGCTTTAGAGATTAAAATCCTAGAGCAGCAGCTGCTTAACCTTATTATATTGGCATTGAGCGCCCCGAAAGAGGTGATGATGAGTAGCAGCTCGTCCATACAGTCGGTACATCTAAAGCGCATCGAGCATTACGTCCATCTGCACCTAGAAAGCTCTACTTTAACCCCAGCGATGGTCGCTGCTGCTTGTCATATATCGGTCAGATACTTGCATAAGCTATTTGCTGAGTTGCCCTATAGTTTTTCGGAATGGGTAAAAGAACTGCGCTTAAAGCAAGCCAATCATATTTTAAAAACCAAAAGCTACGTAACCATCGATGAAGTGGCGCATAGAGTCGGTTATAGCGACCAAGGTTACTTTGCTCGTATTTATAAGCAGCATTTCGGTTATACGCCACGAGATACTCCAAGCATCGGCACAGGCACAGGCACAGGCACAGGCACAGAATAGTCATTGTTATGTACTCTATCATGCAGTCGCTGTATGATTTACCTATTAAGAATAATAAGCACAGCGTAAGCATTTTATTGGGATTAGGATTGGGGGAGAGCTGAGATGATTAACGTTATGAATGATGACGTGGCAAAGGTAGAGATATATGAAAGCGCTGATGGAAAGGCACAGGTAGACGTTCGCTTTGAGCAAGAGACTGTCTGGCTTACGCAAGCACAAATGTCTGAGCTGTTTGGTCGTGACCAATCAGTGATTTCGCGTCATATTGCCAATGCTATAAACGATGAAGAAATTGCTGAAAAAAGCAATATGCAAAAAATGCATATTGCAAATTCTGATCGCCCTGTGACGTTTTATGACTTAGATGTGGTTATCTCAGTAGGCTATCGCATCAAGTCCCCTCAAGGTGTGCAGTTTAGACGCTGGGCAACGCAGCGCTTACGTGAATACTTGGTCCAAGGCTACACACTCAATCATGAGCGCTTTGATAAAAATTCAAGCGAGCTACAACAAGCGTTAAATTTAATTCGAAAAACCGCGCAAAGTCCCGAGCTGAAAACCGATGAAGGTCGCGGCTTGGTTGAGATTATCAGCCGTTATACACAGACATTCTTATGGTTACAGCGCTATGATGAAGGCTTGCTTGACGATCCCGCAGGGCAAGAGGGCGGTATCTTACCCAGTCCAACTGAGGCAATGGCAGCGCTGACGGATTTGAAAGCACAGCTGATAGATAGAGGTGAGGCGACTGAGCTATTTGCCAAGCCTCGCAGTGATGGCTTGGACAGTGTGCTGGGTAATTTAGAGCAGACGGTGTTTGGCGCGCCTGCATACCCGACCATCGAGAGTAAAGCGGCGCATCTGCTGTACTTTATGGTCAAAAATCATCCTTTTACCGATGGCAATAAACGCAGCGGCGCTTTTTTGTTTGTAGATTTTCTGCATCGGAATAATCGACTGCTCAATGATAAAGGTGACATGGTCATCAATAACACCGGGCTTGCTGCTTTAACCTTGTTGGTTGCCGAGTCTGACCCCAACCAAAAAGAAACCTTGATTAAATTGATTATGAATATGTTGTCGTTAGAATCTTGATAAACAGGTTTATTGTCAGCACGATTTAACCCCTTAAAACGCATAACACCAATAATAAAAAGCACAATCTAACGCCAAAATTAAAGGAAACTCACTATGTTTAGCATCATAAAAGACTGGCGCGAGCAGCGCATATTAGACAACAGCGAGTTTACCCATGCTGACTGGCTGCAAGCGGCTAAGCGTATTGTGATACTTGATAGGCTAGATGAGGATGAGCTAATACGTCTGTTTGAGCTGGCGACGTTATTTTTGGCGGATAAGTCGATTACTGGCGCACAGGGTTTTGAGATTACCGACGCGGTCAAGCAATCTATCGCCTTACAAGCTTGCCTGCCTATTTTAAACCTAAACCTTGAGTGGTACGCTGGCTGGTCGGCCATTATTATTTATCCAGGTTCTTATAAAAGCGAAATCACCACTGTCGATGAGTTGGGGATTGTCCATGAGGGCAGTCAGCACCGTAGCGGAGAAGCGTGGCTGCGCGGGCCTGTCATTCTGTCATGGAAGGATGCCAAACACTCAGGCGAGCGCGATGGTCACAACGTGGTCATTCATGAGTTTGTGCATAAGCTTGATATGCTAAATGGTCGTGCCAATGGCTTTCCGCCGCTGCAACCTGATATGGATCCGGCGCACTGGACCAAGATTATGAGCCGAGACTTTGAGGATTTTCAAAGCCATCATAAATCAGGTCTCGACCGTTATGGCGCGACCAATCCAGCGGAGTTCTTCGCGGTACTCAGTGAAGTATTTTTTGAGACGCCGCAAAAGCTGATTGAGGCTTATCCTGATATTTACGACATAATGGTGAAGTTTTTTCGCCAAACGCCGCTCTAATCAAAAGTGAATATATAGCAATAAAAGCAAATAAAAAGGGCAGTGTATTGATTTAATCACACTGCCCGTTATTGATTTTTACGACTGTAAGCAATTGTTTTTATAGATAAGAATTGCTTAAACCGTCCATTGTTCATTGACGATAGCGACCAAATATCGCTTGCCTTGGTACTCATCAAACACTAAGCGTAGGATACGCCAATCCATACCAGAGTATTGCTCTGAGCCTTTATGGTAAAACTCAACAAACTCAGAATTGGGATAAATTTCTTTTAAATTATTAATCATATTGCCGCTGTGCTTAAACTCGTTAACGCTGATACTGGCATTGTTATAGGTATCGCCATCGACCCATGTTTCCAAGTATTCTGGGAGCGGAATCACTAACGGCTCACCAGACCCATCACGTTCACCCCAAGTAAAGCGGATTTTGGCTTGTTGTAAGTACTGCGCGAATTGTTCACGGCTAAAGACTTTATCAGTCTCAGGGCGCACATAGGCATACATGGAAAAACGCACGCCGCGCGTCGGATGAATGTCGTTGGTAATGCGCGCAAAGTCGTTGTTCGCTAGGGCTCGCTGGATACGTAAAGCTTGCTGCTTAAGCGTTTGCTGGCTCATATCGGAGACAACGGGTGCTGAGGTGTTGCCATTTTGTTGGCTGGGTATTTTGACGCTAGACTCAGCGGAAGATGAGCAGCCAGTCGCGAAAAGTATGGAAGCAAAGCACGCAGCAGTGGTTAATTTATACAAACCTGACTGAAAAATATTAAAACGAGATGATGCCTTCATAAAAATATCCTTATCGTAGCTTATTAAAATTAGAATAGCTTGAAACCTAGGTTATTACTGGTTTACATCGGTGTTCGCTTATCAGTAGCGATTATTTATCAATAGTACTCATAACTGCCTAAAGTTGATAATGTTGCTGTGTAAACGGGGTTTTAGTTTGAAAGCTTAATTGACATAATAATAGCGTAAAATGATGGTTTATATTTCTTTTTATGAATATAATACATAGTATATTGTAGCCGATGGAGAGCGCCATGCAGAAAACCATATTTTCTATCATGATGTTAATCATAGGGTTTTTTGCCATGTCTGCGACCGCCAATCTAACAGAAGCCTTGCAGACGACGTTTGCCATGAAAGTCACGACCATCGCAGATATGTACCAACAAGATATCGATAATCAGGGTCAGGATTATCCAGTGGTTTTGCACCAATATGGCAGTCAAGAGCTAAAAGCAGCCATGGAGCTTGAGCGAGATTATTTTGATAGAGAGCAAATGTCTTATCATATCGGTTATGATGTTTTATGGAGTTCGCAAGATCCTGATTATGAGCAAGATAAGCAATTTGCAGTGACCGAGCAAGGATTGGTGCAAGTCAGTTTGGCACAAGGCGATGATGTGTATTATGAACTGTCATGTAAAAGCGTTGGTCATGACGTGGCTTGCCAAGTGACGGATGTCATCCTAGATAAGGATGGAAAATCTTTACGCGAGTATTTGCTAGAGCATTGTCGTTAGCTGGCGCTGAGGTTTTAAATGAATTTTAAAATCGGTGCTGGTATTAATATTAAATGCGAAGATGAATATTGTAGATATTTAAGTTTGGCTGGAAACGAACGACAGTTATGACAGATGAAGTTAGATAAAAATGTTGTGTACATAACTCTTAAGACCGTTGGTCTGTTTTCGCATAATGTATATTATGTTAAATAGACAATACCTGATGATAAGCTCATGGAATCATCATTATATGATAAACCCTTATTAAGGTTGGTTGATGATTGATTAATTCTCATACCTACTAACTATTCATAAAGTCATCTTCATCACCACTAATACAGTTACTAGCTGAGCTGTCTTAAGGAGTTAATGTACAGAGCTATCATTAATCCTATTGTATTTGTAATCGAGCTTAACGTATTAAACCATGTCGCTAGTTAACCTGTTTGATAAACTTGTTCTACTCATCATTGCTAAGTTTACTACCTTCATACTGCACAATAAGCCCTCTGAATAATCTGTCACTCCTAATCATCACCTAATAAACAAATCACTCATCAATCGATTGTTGGTAGCTTAGCCGACTTCCTGATTAATGCGAATGTGCTTGAACTACGTTAGGTACAGAAGTATTAGCCACCAAGTGACAATCAGCTCAAAGTAAAAGCAATAACCCTTCTGAATGCCTATTACTCTATATCATTGATAAGAACGTATACAAGCTCTGATAATGCTCCTACTTGGCATCTTAGTAAGTCCAAGTCTATATACACCTTATAGCTGCTATTATCATAGCTAACTACGTTTCCATTTAGAGTCACCAAAACAGCCTTCCTGATTAGTAAAACATTCATTGGTCTTTTCTAACATCTCTCGTTCTTACTGAGATATCTTAATCTAAAGCATTGAGTTGATACCTTCCAAATTTGCACAGAACAGTACTATCACCCTGATTAAGGTATTCTGTGCGAGTACAGGAGCACGGTTTTTCGTGCAAATATGTCGAAGGACTCTATTGCCAATAGCAAACAGCACTCTTACTTTTAATCTATATGAAGTTTATTCCTTCAAACGCCATATATATCAACAAAAAAATAGCTTACTCCCTCTTTCTCCACTATACTATAATTATCCCCAACCTTCACTTGGGGATAATTGTACCTAAAATACTTAATTTTAAAGGGTTTTATGTCTTAATAGATTAATAACCGTGTCCATTTCAGTGTCCAATAACTATCTATATTTTCCAAAAGATACTTTTTCAGAATTTATAAAGTATGTGCAAAGATTATTCTAAATCTCAGTATAGAGTTAATAGATTAACATTCACAATTTACCTTGCTTATAAAGCTTACGGATGTGCATTATGGCTGTCGACAATTTAAATGATATTAATATACTTGAATGCCGAGATAAAGATTACTCGGTTAGTGTCTCAGGTATTGCGGGCCTAAGTATTCGTATTTATCCAAATGGTAAAAAAGAATATTACTTGAGGTACGCTCATCCGCATATCGATGGTAAGCGTCCTAGAATGATGCTAGGTAAGGTCGAAGAAATCAGTCTATATGAAGCTAAGCATAAAGCAGAAAGTATACTTAAGATGGTCGCACAAGGCTCTGACCCTAAAGCTATCCATAAAAAAGAACAAGTCAATAAGTATGCTCATCTAAAGAACGCCACATTTTCTGAAATTACACAAGCGTGGCGAGACCACAAAACATCAAGTCGTAATCGTAGCAATTCTAGAAAGCGTGCGTTTAGTGAATCTACCCTTAAATTTTGGGATTTATGTCTAGGATATATGTGTCGCGAGATTGGCGACTTAAGAATGAACGATATCACGAGCGAGATGATATTAAGTGTGTGTGAGGCGATTCAGAATAATGAAAATCAAGCAACCTTCGTTGGTGCAAGCACTCGGCTTTATACTGAAAAAGTCTTCTCATTCGCTGTTGCAAGAGGATTATGCGATAGAAACATAGCTATTGATACGCGTGGCGAGCTCGCACCTGCCAGCTCAGGCAACCATTTACCAGCCATCACTAAGCCTGATCAGTTTGCCACTCTCCTAAACGATATGTCTAATTTTGAAGGTGCAAGTAAGATTACATTGGAAGCAATGAACTTATTACCATATGTTTTTGTGCGTAGTATCGATTTGCGGTCTATGCGATGGCAAGATATAGATTGGGATAACAAGCTATGGGAGTTTTCTCCTACTAAAGGCGAAGGTCGTGAGGATATGGTATCGCACTTAGTTGTACCTCTAGCCACTCAGGTTATTGAACGCTTACGAAGAATAAAAGCAATTACAGGTCATAAAGAATATGTGTTTGCATCGATGCGTGCCTCAAGCAATAGCTATATTAGTAAAGCGACTCTAGTACAGATATTCCATAGGCTTGGATACAAAGATGTTCAGTGTGCTCATGGATTTCGAGCATCGGCCAAAACATTGCTTATGGAACAATCTGAACTACGTTACTCAGATATTGTGACTGAGCTGCAATTAGGACATCGAATAAAGGATACGCATGGTGGCGCTTATAACCGATTGGATGAAATCGATACTCGAATACTCATGATGCAAGATTGGGCTGACTATATAGATAAGCTGCGAGACTCTGTATGAAAACTTGAACCGCCCCGGGATTGTCGGAGACCTAATATTCTGAGAGAATACGACAATGAAAAGACAAACCTATACTCCTGAGATTAAAGAACGCGCCGTTCGCATGCTGATTGAAGCGTCGGGCGATTACCCCTCCACATGGTCAGCTATTCAAGCCATTGCACCTAAGATTGGCTGCACGTCTGAAACCTTACGATCATGGCATAAAAAGCACATCGATCAAACTATTCCTGCCTCAGTGCAAGCCCAAAGCCAAGAGCAACGTATTAAAGAGCTTGAACGCGAGAATAAAGAGCTCAAGCAAGCCAATGAGATTATACGTAAGGCGGCTGCTTTTTTCGCCCAGGCGGAGCTCGACCGCTGACTAAAATCATGATTCAATTTATCGACGACAATAAACATCTTTATGGGGTCGAGCTGATCTGTCGAGTATTACCGATTGCCCCGTCAACTTATTATCGTGCTCAAGACTTAAGCGACAACCTGAACCGCCCCGACTATGTCGGAGCGGTTCAGTCATTTATTTTTATTTGATCTTAAATAAGATAAGTTAATAGGTTGAAATTTAAAAGGAATAAAGCTCATTACATTTAGTTAAAGTCGAATTAACTTTAGAAAGAAAACGGAAATTCATACGTTTTTTTATTGTTTATCTGTTAGTGATAATGGCTGTTATTATATCTATTCTTAATATGGATTAGGGTCTCTATATATATTTGTTTAAACTTGCCCAAATAACATTACGCCATGTATTAATGAAGGACCTAAGAATATCATAAATAATCCCGCTAAAATCATTGTTAAACTGGCTATAACGCCCTCGTCCTCATTGCGCTGACTTGCCCGGGCTGTACCAAAACCGTGTGATGCATTACCAAATGCGATTCCATTTGCAAGATGGGAGCGAATACGAAAAAAAGTCAAGATCATATCCCCTAAAATCATTCCCACCATCCCTGTAATCAAAGTAAACAATGAAACTAAAGAGGGAGATCCGTGAATCTTTTCAGATAAGTCTAACGCAAATGGTGTCGATATTGAACGGGCCATCAAACTATAGGTCAAGGTCTTATCAAAATGGAATAACACAGCAAATATATATATGCTCAAGACCCCCACTATCATCCCAACAGTTATAGAAGCGGTCAAAGACAAAGCATGTTGACGTATTAAACGACGATACTCATAAATAGGTATAGCAAACGCAACCGTTGCGGGGGCAAGTAGCTGCACAATCCAAGCTGTATCCTTCCAATAAGTATCATAAGAGATATTAAAAATAATCATTAATGAAAGCGTTACTACTGGAACCGTGATAGCAGGGTTTAGCCAAGATTTTCGATAGCGCACATAGACTACTCTAGCCATATAATAGGCAGCTAATGTCCAAATGAGACAAAGGATTGACCAAGTATTCATCGCAAATCCTCACGCATTATTATCATTTTTTAGGTTTAATTGGGCTTTATGAATCTGATGACGATACAATCTACGTTGCAAACGGCGCCCCATGATAAAGGTTAATGCTGAGCTTAACATCACCATCGCGGTACTCAAGATAATTGTCAGCATTAATTGCCAGCCCTTACTGATAAATAGCGCCTTGTATTGAAGTATTGACATCATAAGTGGGATAAACATTAATACTAATTCACCCAAAACAAATTTTGCCCCCAGTCTGACCCAGTTAACCTTGATAGCACCACTCATTAATAAGATCAGCATTAAAAATACTCCTAAGACGCCTGAGGATACGGGTAGATGCAATAACTCAACCAATATCGCAGCACAATACCAGACAGCTGCGATAATAGCGCATTGCATAAGGACATGAAGCCATGATTGGCGACAGAACTGTTGAAGTGTAAGTTTGTTTTCAGCTACAAAAGAGAGGAGTAAGCGAATATTAAGATTACGCATAATAGTTGTTGTTTGTTGATTAGAGACCACTTATTATAAGAACACTACAGTCATAAATTATGAATTATATTTTTATTTTTATTCCTAATTTCTATAATAAATTTCGTTCTCATTCCTAACTGTGGTTTATTATTTATGATAACTTTGAAACAATTACGCTGCTTTGTGACAGTTGTAAAAACAGGTGGGTTTCTTCAAGCCAGTATTCAACTCAATTTAACCCAACCCACCGTTACCAAATCCATTAGTAATCTTGAAGAATATTTAGGCGTAGCTCTGTTTGATAAGCCTTTGACTCATAGAAAAAAGCGGCTAGTTAATTTAACGGAAATTGGCGAACACCTCTATATTCAAGCAGTTGATATCTTACAAAAGGCAGATAATCTTGAACAAACAGTAGTAGATTATCAGCAATTAATAGGTGGTAAATTGCGTTTGGGGATTTCACCGTTAGGCAGTGAAATACTAAGCAAAGCTATTTTTAACTTTTACCAAATGCATCCTAGTATAGAAACTTCACTTATCGAAGATGGTGCTGAGTCACTTAAGCAGGCCCTTCTAGAGGGGCAACTTGATGTGGCAACATTGATGAAGCCGATTGACGATGATTTTGACTACTTGTCGATATGTTGCTATCCAGTGGTGGTCGTAGCAAATAAAAACCGTATGGGTAAGCAAAAAACCAAGGTAACACTTAAGTCACTATCAAATGCACCCCTAATTTTATTTACCTCCAATTCATCATTTACTCCGATGATTATAGAAAACTGTCAATCACTAGGTTTTGAACCTAATATTATTTGCCAAACCAATCAGTGGCACTTGCTTCTTGACATGGTAAAACAGGATATGGGCGTGACTCTTTTGCCTCAATATTATACTCAAAAGTTGGATTTAACAGGATTAGTCTGCTTGCCACTAACCCAACCTCAGTTAAAATGGGAGCTTGTCATGGCTTGGCGTCGTCATCGCTTGCTTACACCAAGTATGCGAGCTTGGCTTGATAACATAAGAAAAAATATATAACCAGGCCTTGATAATGCTTTGGCTGAAACAGGGCATAGGTTATACAAAACAGAGGTGATTGAATATTTAAAAGCAGGTTGGCAAGGTTTAGCGAATGTACAACTTGCGACATTGAATTGAGTAGATTGGTTCAATAAAAAGCGTATACACAGTGCATTGGGCTATGTATCGCCTTTTGAGTTTGAGAGCCTTTCCTAAAAAGTGTGTATAGTCTAATCCAAATAAAACCGATACAACCCTATTAACAATTGCATTTAATGAAATAAACGATGACTTATTCAATAGACTATCGCAAACAGGTACTTTCTAGCATCATTGATGGTATGACCATACGAGAAGCTGCGCTATTTTATGGACTTAGCACCAGCACCATTCACAGCTGGCAGAAGAAATTAGCGCCTAAAACAACCAGAAATAAAGCACCGACTAAAATACCTGATGACGCATTGATTGAAGACGTAAAAAGATACCCAGATGATTATAACTATGAAAGAGCTCGTCGCTTGAACTGTAGTAAAACGGGCATCTTTAATGCTTTAAAGCGTCTTGGTATCAGTCAAAAAAAAGACCTTGGAACATCCAAAAGCGTGTCCGATAAAAAGAGCGATATTCCAGAGTAGGCTTGATCGCTTTACGCAGCAAGGCTATCCCATTGTCTATATGGATGAAAGCGGCTTTGAGGCTGAAACCATTCGTTCTCATGGCTATGCACCGATTGGTAAACCCTGTATCGATAGCTACAACTGGCAAGCTTCGAGACGTACGAATGTCATCGGAGCTCTCTATGAAAAGATGCTATTTGCGCTTGATTACTTTGAGATGAATATCAATAGCAATATATTTTATGACTGGTGTAAGTTCACACTTATTCCAAGTCTTAAAACTAAATGCGTGATTGTCATGGATAACGCTCGGTTTCATAAAAGCAGACGTATCCAAAAACTACTCAACAGACATGGCCATCGTATTCTTTGGCTGCCGCCGTACAGCCCTGATCTAAACCCTATCGAGAAAAAATGGGCACAGGCTAAGTTTCTACGCCAAGGATGGATGGAGAATAATCTACCTAAACTGTTTCATGATATGGGCTGTATCGATTTTATAAAAACTTAACTATATTACCCAAAAGCTCGCTGAAACAAAGCGTCAGCAAAATAATATTATCAACATTATTAACCAACTTGATGCACATCATAAGGTTTTAAAAGATATAAAGATGCAAAATACGGGTCGTCTTTCTAAAGTTGAATGGGAAGAAAGAATAGCGGAGCAACTGTTAAAAAACGATAAATATGAATTAGTGTTAGTCAGCTCTTAAAAGTTTGGCTATACACTCATCCCAATAAGGCGGCGCCCCATAATAGTCTTCCATAAAATCTATAAAACACCTGACTTTGTGCGGTAGTAGTCTTCTATGGGCGTAGATGGTGTATAAACCCAAAGCCTCAGGTTCGATTTCCGGCAACAATACTACTAGCTTACCCCTACTAACGGCTTCGCTGACAATAAACGTCGGTTGCAATACCAAACCTGCACCTGCAATAGCGGCTTCCACCAATACATCGCCGTTATTACTCCGAAACTCGCTACCTTGCTTGAGGTATTTTGCTTTTAACAATTGGTATATTTCTTCCTTAGCGTCCATGTTCATATAGCTGTAGTGTAAATAGCGATGATTCACTAAATCTTCAGGTTTATCGAGTGTTCCATGCTTTTTCAAATATTCAGGCGACGCGCAGAGAACCACACGAATAGGGGCGACTTGCTTGGCAATAAGTGAGGAGCTTTTCAGCTTCCCGATACGCAAAGCGACATCAAACCCTTCCTCAACGATATCGACTTTACGATCAGTCAATTGTAGATCGACAGTCACCAAGGGATAACGCATCTGAAAATCAGTGATTAACTGTGCCATATGCCTTAGAGCAAATGAGACAGGCGCACTTATGCGCAACACGCCTTTAGGGTTCTGTTGTAAGCCACCCAATTGTGACTCCATGTCATCAATGCTAAGTAAAATCTGCTGCGCATGAGCGAAGTAATGATTACCAGCTTCGGTAAGGCTGACTTTACGAGTAGTACGATTAAGTAAACGACTGTTTAGCTGTTCTTCCAGCTTAGACACATACTTACTCACCAATTGCGGTGAAAGTTGCAAAGTATTTGCCGCCGTAGTAAAGCTGCCTTCGATCACCACTGCTACAAAGGCGCGCATCGCATCGATTCTATCCATGTTAACTCCTACTTATATTTAGCCATTAACGCTATTATCAATGATATGTTGTTAATCATCCAATATTATCTATCTTATTCTTTTGCTGCATTGATAGTAAAGTATATTTATTCCAACAGACTAAACAACTTTTAAAATAAATAATGAGGTAATCGTAAATGAAAACATCAATGATAAATAAAATTTTGCTATCTAAAGTTGGTACTGCTGCACTAATTCTACGTGTACCAGTAGGTTTGATTTTGGCAGCACATGGTGCTCAAAAATTATTTGGCTGGTTCAATGGCAACGGCTTGGCAGGAACTGCTCAATGGTTAGCTAGCTTGGGTATGGAACCTGGATATTTGATGGCTATATTGGCAGGGCGTGCGGAGTTCTTTGGTGGTCTTGCCTTAGTATTAGGGTTGCTAACTCGACCAGCTGCAATGGTCGCTGCATTCACTATGCTAGTCGCTATCTTCTCTGTTCACATCGGCAATGGCTTGTTCGCCTCTGACGGTGGTTATGAGTATGCCTTGGTTCTGATGGTGGCTTTGATTGCTTTAGCAGTACAAGGCGGCGGTTATCTTAGTATGGATAAGGCGTTGTCAGAAAAGCTAGGGCGTGTCTAATAACCATTAACTATAAACTAAAATTTAATGACTATTTAATAACTGGGAGTAAGCATCAATGTTAATCAATGGCAACTGGACTGAAAACTGGCAACCGGTACAAGCAGAAGACGAGCAAGGGCGTTTTATCCGTCAGACCTCATCATTTCGTAATTGGATTACCGCCGATGGACAACCAGGTCCGACTGGTATTGGTGGCTTTAAAGCAGAAAAAGGTCGCTATCATTTATACGTAGCATTAATCTGCCCTTGGGCCTCACGCACCTTAATGGCACGCGAACTAAAAGGTCTGCAAGATATGATCGATATTACCGTGGTCAATCCGCAGCTTGGCAATCAAGGCTGGCAGTTTGGTGGCTTTGACGGCGCTGAAAGTGATCCTATTAATCATGCCCAATTTGCTCATCAACTGTACACCAAAGCAGACCCTAATTTTACTGGGCGAGCAACCGTCCCAGTATTATGGGATAAAAAAACCAACACCATCGTTAATAATGAGTCCGCTGATATCTTGCGTATGCTCAACACTGCTTTTGCAGAACTCGTGCCAAATGACGTTGATTTGTTCCCAAAAGAGCTTGCTAATGATATCGAAGCCTTAAATTCGACTATATACGGCAATCTGAATAACGGAGTATACAAAGCAGGGTTTGCAACAACACAAGTGGCTTATGAAGAAGCTTATCAGCAAGTATTTGACACCTTAGATATGCTTGAGGCGCGTCTGAGCGATGGTCGCCACTATCTGTTTGGCGAGCAGCTGACGGAAACAGATATTCGCCTATTTGTGACTTTAGTACGTTTCGATGCCGCTTATCATGGATTATTTAAATGCAACCGTAACTTGATCAAAGACATGATTTCGCTCCATGCTTATATGCTACGAATCCTAGCGCTTGATGGGGTCAAAGAGACGATAAGCTTACAACATATCAAAGCAGGCTATTACTCTATAAAAGCGTTGAATCCCAATGGAATCGTGCCTATGGGTCCTTATAGTATTTAATAAAAATAAAGGGATGGTGCTCATGAATCTTCAATCAACCACAGTAAAGCAGCCAGTATTTTTTATACCTCATGGTGCCGGGCCTTGCTTCTTTATGGATTGGCAGCCAGCGGACACTTGGGATCAAATGGCTGACTTTTTAATCAGTATCTCAAATCGTTTGTCAGAGCGTCCCAAAGCTATTTTGATCATCAGCGCCCATTGGCAAACGCGGGAGTTTAGTATAACGGCCAGCAAGCAACCTGAGCTGATTTATGATTACTACGGCTTCCCTGAGCATACTTATCAGCTGATTTATCCCGCACTTGGTGCACCAGTATTGGCTGAGCGGATTGGTCAGTTGCTTACCGATGCCGGTTTAAGCAATAGGCAGGACCATTCTAGGGGTTTTGATCATGGGGTGTTTATTCCCTTAAAGCTGATGTTCCCTGATGTGGATATTCCAGTGGTGCAGCTGTCCCTACGCAATGATCTAGACCCAAAAGCGCATATAAAAGCAGGTCAAGCGATTGCATCATTACGTGAAGAAGGCGTGTTGATCGTTGGCAGTGGCATGAGCTTTCATAATATGCGCGGCTATGGTGATACCAAATTTACGGCACCATCAGAGATATTTGACGAGTGGCTGACAACAACAGTTGCAGCAGATTCAGATGAGCGCTTTGCGGCGCTTTCTGACTGGTCGCAAGCACCTCATGCATTGGATTCTCATCTGTTAGGCGCAGAAGAGCATTTGTTACCTTTAATGGTTATTGCAGGCGCAGCAGGAACAGATAAGGGCGAAAAAATATACTCACAACAAATTATGAAAACTGAGATATCAGGCTTTCAGTTTGGCTAGGTTTATTGGGGGGGGGATTACCTGTAGTGGTCAACTAATTTAGGACAACTGATAAGAGGTTTTGGTTAAAGTATCGCTTCTCTTTTTCTAGCGGTGACAAATAATTATTAAAACGATGCGGTCTGACGGTCTGATAATATCCCCAGATATAATCAGCAATGGCGGTTGATGTCTTCAGCGGGGAGTTTCCCAAACTTTGTGTAACTGCTTATAATCCACCAACAGGAGAATAAGCAATGACAAACCAAAACGACATTAAAAAACTGGCCCAGCAGATGGCTGGTAGCATGAAAAGCTGAGAGCATCCTACATTTTGTGTAATTATTGATGAAAGCCACATAGCTGTTACACAGAATATAGGATGCTCTCTTAAAAGCTGATGATTTTGTCATCAAGACCTGAAATACGGGTTTGATGCTTACTGACAAGTACAGGCTCAAAGCTACTGTCGCGGTCTCTGGGGGTGGAGATCTCAAGCTCGCCTGTGTCGCTACGGACTCTCTTTTTAGTGTGCCCATTGCGCTTATTAGGCCTGTCTGCCTTTTCATGCTTGGGGTAGCCGAGATGCTCTTCCATTTCTGCTTCTAGGGCAGTGTCGATGAAGGACTGCATGAGCTGCTTTTGAAAGTCTTTGATGTCATCGAAGCTTTTCATGCTGCTGGCCATTTGCTCAGCCAGTTTCTTGATGTCAGATTGGTTAGTCATTGCTTATTCTCCTGTTAGTAGATTATAAGCAGTTACACAGAGTTTGGGAAACTCCCCTAAATGGGCTAAAAATGGCTAAATTTTGCCAAACTTCATCAAATAGCTAGGTAATATCCCGATATTAACGGCGCTATTTTCCTTGTTTGACTGCAATTTATTTCATTTTTATCACCATTTTTAAAATGAAGACACGCCCTAGTATCTAAAACACTTACCAAACAGTTTTTCCTATCTTACCTTACCTTTACTGATCTTGTGTATAAGTGATAAAATAAAGTCCAAAACGTTATTCGACGTTTGATTTATTTGTTAATTACATAGGTATGTAATGATGGACGCCTAGTTTTAACTGGTCGTCCATCATTGCATGCCAATCTGCTTTTATATAAACAGGTGGTTCCGCTCATGGAAAAATTCATAGCTATTATTATGGCGGTTTTTGCCGCACCTTTGCTTATTGGAGGTACCTACTTACTCTCGTTAGGCGGTAGCGCTTACTATGTTATTGCTGGCATTACGATGCTTGTCACAGCATTCTTGCTATTTAAAAGACATTGGAGCGCCTATGGGCTCTATACTATTTTTATTATAGCGACCCTGGCTTGGGCGCTTTGGGAATCTGGGTTTTATTGGTGGGCACTGGCAACTCGCTTGGGCTTTCCGCTGATATTTGGTTTATTAATGTTATTGCCATGGGTATCTAACAAGATGCAGGGTAATAAAACTCGAGTATCAAAGAGCTCTGATAAAAATTTAGTTGCTAATGGTACATCGAGCTTACATTCCGAAAATCTTATTACAACTCCCTTCAAAGACGCCAAAAATAACTCAAAAAACCCTATTTATTATTGGGGATTGCTGGCTAGTGTGGTTGTGGGCGCACTGATCTCTTTTGGTAGTATGGCTAATAATGCCACCGATAAGTTAGGTGAACTCAATTTAACTGCCAAAGATGGTGCTGATCAAAATTCAACACCTACAAATCTTGGTGTTCCGTTATCAAATGGCGAGCAAACGCCAGAGGGTGAGTGGAGCGCGTATGGTGGTACTGACTATGGGCAGCGCTACTCGCCTCTGACTCAAATCACCACTGATAATGTCAAAGACTTAGAGCTTGCTTGGCAAATTCAAACAGGTGATGTCAAAGGTCCTAATGATATCGGTGAGACCACCTATCAGGCAACTCCTTTAAAGATTGGCAATGCCCTATATATGTGCACTCCACACAACTGGGTATTAGCTTTGGACGCAGACTCTGGTCAAACATTATGGAAGTTTGACCCCAAAGTAGGAAAAAATCTACAACGCCAACATCAAACGTGTCGAGGCGTGTCCTATTATGCAGGTCAAGCTGGTACTGATAGTATTTCTCCAGTTATTAATGATGAGACAAATAGTAATAATGCCATCAATGGCGCAAATACCAATAATGCAGCTGTGACTAACACAACTGTCAAGACCGGCCATACACCAGTTCAGAAAGTAGCTGGTAATACCTTTGAAAACGCGTCTAAGCAATGCGATGCAAAAATATTTATTCCAACTTCCGATGCTAAGTTATATGCACTTGACCCAAATACTGGGCAACGTTGTCAAGATTTTGGTAAAGATGGTGCTTTAGATTTAATGCACAATATGCCATTTAAACAAGCGGGTTATTATTATTCAACGTCGCCTCCGATAGTGGTAGGCAATACGATTGTGGTGGCAGGTGCCGTTAATGATAACTACGACGTCAATTCACCTTCTGGTGTTATTCGTGCGTATGATGTCAATACTGGCGAGCTACTATGGAACTGGGATTCAGGAGATCCTGATAACACAGCGCCTTTCGATGTCAATGATCCAACTCAGATGTACAAAACCAGTTCACCAAACTCATGGGCGATCGCCAGCGCTGATGAAGAACTTGGTTTGGTCTATTTCCCTATGGGCAATCGTGTACCGGATCAATTAGGCAGCTATCGAACCGCAGATGAAGAAAAATATGCGACGTCTGTTGTCGCTTTAGACATTAAAACAGGTAAAGCGCGCTGGGTTCAACAATTTGTTCACCATGATCTTTGGGATATGGACACGCCAGCTCAGCCAAGCTTACTTGACTTAAAAACCAAAGAAGGTGTTCAGCCTGCACTGGTTGTTCCCACCAAACAAGGCGATGTGTATGTATTGAATCGTGCAACAGGCGAGCCAATCGTACCGATCAAAGAACGCGCCGCGCCGCAAGGTTACTTGGTTGCAGGTGAACATGTCGCTCCAACGCAACCTTACTCTGGTTTGAGTTTTGAGCCGCCGATGTTGAAAGAAAAAGACATGTGGGGCGCTAGCCTCATTGATCAGATGATGTGCCGTATTGAGTTTAACCAACTCAATTATGATGGTCGTTATACACCACCATCGACGAATGGCAGTTTGGTCTATCCTGGTAACTTCGGTACCTTTAACTGGGGCGGCCTCGCCGTTGATCCTGAAAATGGCGTAATGTTTGGTATGCCAACTTATTTGGCATTTACATCAAAACTCATTCCTAGAGACAATCTTGGTGAGGGAGAAACCAATACAGGAGAGCAAGGAGTTAATGAAAATAAAGGTGCAGATTACGCGGTAGAGCTGGGACCATTTTTATCACCGTTAGGCATTCCTTGTCAGCAACCACCATGGGGCACAGTAGCGGGTGCTGACCTAGCAACCGGTGAGATTGCCTATCAACGTAGAAACGGTACCGTGCAAGATTTGTCCCCTATTCCATTGAAGTTTGAGCTGGGTGTTCCTGGTATTGGCGGACCCATCATCACAAAAGGAGGCGTAGCATTTTTGTCAGCGGCTACTGAAAACAACTTCCGCGCCTATGATTTAAAAAATGGCGATGTATTGTGGAATGTTCGTATTCCAGCAGGTGGCCAAGCGACGCCTATGACTTATCTAAATTCTAAAGGTGAGCAGATGGTCGTATTGGTAGCTGGTGGACATGGTTCAGTTGGTACTACTATTGGGGATTATGTTATGGCTTATAAACTTGCTGACAAAGCCAAGTAACATCATACCTGTTTAATGAAGCGGTAATGATTTGATTCATTGCCGTTTTATTACTAAGGCATATATCCAATTTACCTTACAATGAACAGTGGCATATGCCAAGATAAGTATAGTTTGATTACTACTGTTAGACTGCGTAACTAAAATATTTTCCGTCTTTTTACAGATTTGACAGCAGGGGCTAGATTAGAATACCATTAAAGATTCTTTTTACTAATCTTACTTATTAGCTAGTGAGATCTTTCCGGAGTAATCCTATGCAATGGACTAAACCAGCTTTTCAAGATATCCGTATCGGTTTCGAAGTCACTATGTATTTTGAAGCGCGTTAAAATTTACTAGACTTAAATACATTAAAAGCCCTAGATGATTAGGGCTTTTATTTTTTTGGAAATATTGATTTATGTATATTCACGTTTTAGGCTCAGCGGCTGGTGGTGGTTTTCCACAGTGGAATTGCAATTGCTATAATTGTCATGGTGTTCGTCAAGGCACAATTGAAGCAAAGACCCGCACCCAGTCTTCGATAGCCATATCAGAGAATGGCATAGATTGGATTTTATTCAACGCGTCACCTGATATTCGTCAGCAATTATTTGAATTTAAGGCGGCACAGCCAGCACGTAACCTGAGAGATACAGGCATCACGAATGTGGTTTTGATGGACAGTCAGCTTGACCATACGACTGGGCTATTGACCCTGCGAGAAGGGTGTCCGATTCCTGTTTGGTGTACTGAGATGGTCTACCAAGATCTCACGACAGGGTTTCCTATTTTCAATATGTTGAAACACTGGAATGGTGGCCTGCAATATCACCAAATTGATCCGAAACAGACCTTTAATATTGAAGGTTTTAGCAATTTAGAATTGACGCCTTTGGTGATTAGAAGCTCGGCACCACCCTACTCGCCACATCGTAATAACCCCCATGATGGCGATAATATTGCGCTGATTGTAAAAGACTTAAAAACGCAAAAACAACTCTTTTACGCGCCAGGTTTGGGCAAAATTGACGATGATATTATGCAGATTATGGAAGCCTCTGATTGTGTGATGATTGATGGCACTTTATGGACTGACAGTGAGATGCAAGAATGCGGTGTCGGTACAAAAACAGGCCAAGACATGGGGCATTTACACATTAGTGGTGAAGATGGATCACTGCACTATTTAGATCAGCTCAAAAACATTCGTAAGGTATTGATCCACATTAATAACACCAACCCAATATTGAATGAACAATCTGAACAGGCTGCAACATTGAAACAACACGGTGTTGAAGTGGCGTTTGATGGTATGCAGATTGAATTGTAAGGCGACAGCAAAATGAAGATAATGCAAGAAGAAAAAATAGCCCTAAGCGTAGAGGCCTTTGAACAAGCGATTATGGCTAAAGGTCAGTATTACCATATTTACCACCCTTTTCATATCATGATGCATGAAGGACAAGCGACCCAACAGCAGATTCAAGCGTGGGTCGCCAACAGATTCTATTATCAAATCAATATTCCCTTGAAAGATGCGGCAATCATGGCGAATTGCCCCGATCAGCGGGTGCGTCAAGAGTGGATTCAGCGCATGATTGATCAAGATGGCGTGTATCCTGATGGTGGCGGTCGTGAAGCATGGTTGAGTCTGGCAGAAGCGGTTGGTCTTAGCCGCGAACAAGTGATTTCTGAAGAATTGGTGTTGCCGGGTGTACGTTTTGCAGTCGATGCTTATGTAAATTTTGCGCGTCGTACCTCATGGCGAGAAGCAGCCAGCAGCTCACTGACAGAGCTTTTTGCCCCGCAGATTCATCAATCGCGCTTAGAGTCTTGGCCAAAACATTATCCTTGGATTAAAGAGCAAGGTTATACCTATTTTCGCTCGCGCTTAAGTCAGGCCCGCCGCGATGTTGAGCATGGCCTAACCATTACGCTCGACTCATTCAAAACAGTTGAACAACAAGAGCGTATGCTAGAGATTCTACAATTTAAACTGGATATTTTGTGGACCATTTTGGATTCTTTGAGCTTGGCCTATGTCCATAATCAAGCCCCTTACCAAAGCGTCACTGATGATAATGTCTGGCATAAAGGATTGTTCAAATGAGTTTACCTGAACTAGATCACTCTATCGTCCCAGTATGGCGTCATGGTTATCGCTTTCAGTTTGAGCCTGCACAGAACGCTTATGTGTTGCTGTATCCTGAAGGGATGATCAAATTAAATGAGAGTGCCAGCATCATCGGTCAACACATTGATGGTCAAGCGCCCATTGCTGATATTATTAAAAAGGTGAAGGCTATGTTTGGTGATATACCTGAAATCGAGCAAGACATTATCGAATATATGTTGGTGGCTCAACGTGAACATTGGATTGATTTAGTATGACTGCGCCAGTAGGACTGCCATTATGGCTATTGGCTGAGCTTACCTATCGCTGCCCATTACAATGCCCTTATTGCTCTAATCCTGTTGATTATGCTCAGTATAAGCAGGAACTGACAACGCAAGAATGGTTCGATGTTCTTGATCAGGCGCGGCAAATGGGCACGGTGCAGCTCGGCTTTTCTGGCGGTGAACCACTCGTTCGTCAAGATTTAGAACAATTGGTCGCTTATGCTCATAACAAAGGTTTTTACACCAATTTAATCACATCAGGCATGGGATTGAACGAATCTCGGATTGCTCGATTAAAAGAGGCTGGCCTTGACCACATTCAGATCAGTTTCCAAGCCAGTGATCCAACGGTTAACAATGCATTGGCTGGCTCAAAACATGCCTTTGAACAAAAGTATGAGATGTCACGTCTGGTCAAGCAGTACAACTATCCTATGGTGCTCAACTTTGTCATTCATCGGCAGAATATTGATCAGATTGATCAGATTATTGAGCTGTGCTTAGAGCTGGAAGCCGATACCGTTGAACTGGCCATTTGTCAGTTTTATGGTTGGGCATTTGAGAATATCGAAGGCTTACTACCAACCAAAGCGCAAGTGGTTCGAGCCGAGCGTATTACCAATGAGCACCGCAAGAAAATTGAAAAACGTGGCATCAAATGTAAACTCATTTTTGTCGTTCCTGATTATTACGAAGAACGTCCTAAACCCTGTATGGATGGTTGGGGTAAGATTTTCTTGACTGTGGCACCGGACGGCACAGCCCTACCTTGCCATGCCGCCAGACAATTACCAATACAGTTCCCTAACGTACGCAACACCCAACTTGCAGATATTTGGTATGAGTCTGCGAGCTTTAATCAGTTTCGCGGTGACGATTGGATGCCTGACATGTGCCAAAGCTGCCCAGATAAAGAGCGGGATTACAGCGGCTGTCGTTGCCAAGCGTTTATGCTGACTGGGGATGCCAAAAATGCCGATCCTGTGTGTGGCAAATCACCTTATCATTATCTGATCGAGGAAGCGCGTATAAACAGTGAAACGCCAGTTTCCTTTGAAGAGTTACGCTTTAGGAACCCTAAAAACTCAAAGCTATTGAGTCAAGAGCAATTAATTCCTACTCGTACGGTAATGGATGAATAATGAATGCTCAGCCTGTGATATTTGATGGACATAACGACCTATTGACCCGACTGTGGCTGAGTGCAGCCGCAGATCCTGTGCATGATTTCATTTATGGTACGCTACCAGGACATTTGGATTTACAACGTTGTCAGAAAGCGGGATGGATGGGCGGCTTATTTTCTATTTTCCTGCCGCCCTACGCTTATGTTAAAAAAAACCATCCTGACAAGTTATCAAATCTCTCAGGCTTAGATTTTGAGCCGCAAAAAATCGTGGATATTTGCTGTGCACAGTTGGCACTTGTGCAACAATTACAGGCGCGATCAGACGGTCAGATTCAGATTTGTAAGTCTTTAGCGCAAATTCAAGCCTGTCAGCAGAATCAGCAATTAGCCATCATCCTTCATTTGGAAGGTGCTGAGTTTTTAGCCATTAAACCTGAGTTATTGGATGTTTTTTATGATGCAGGTCTTAGAAGTATAGGGCCACTATGGAATAGAAAAAGCCTCTTTGGTGATGGCTTAAATGCCTCCTTTCCTCATTCTCCCGATACAGGATCTGGTCTCACGGATCAAGGTAAAGACCTCATTCTAAAGTGTCGTGAAAAACATATGCTAATCGATGTGTCGCATATGAATGAGCGTGCTTTTTGGGATACGTTAGAGATTATTGATCAGCCCATTGTCGCGACACACTCTAATGCACACGCGTTATGTCAGCAAGCAAGGAATTTGACTGACCAGCAACTGGCTGCCATTAAACAAAGCGGTGGTATGGTTGGGGTGAACTTTGATGTTGCATTTCTTCGTGCTGACGGTCAACGCAACACGCAAACTTCAGTTGATGTGATTGTCGATCATCTTGATTATCTAGTTGACCATTTAGGCGAAGATCACGTCGGTTTTGGCTCTGATTTTGATGGTTGTCTATTGCCAGATGAGTTATCTGATATCAGTCAAATCTCTATGCTGATTGAGCACATGCAACAACGACATTTCTCCGATCCACTCATTGAAAAGATTACGTCAAAGAATTGGTTCACTGTGCTGGATAGGATATGGCAGTGATAATCGAGCTTTTTGAGAGGCAATATTTTTTTCTAACATCTTGTCTCAATTGCTGCCTAATTAATAGACTGTAGTGGCATAATCAAGCATCTGTTTCACCAAGTTACATACGGGTCGTCTCGATAGCTGGTAGCTGACTGACCCCTACCGTCAAATCCGTATAAAAAAATTCGGGAGATTTTAGTTAGGGAGCCTGACGATAGAAACCCACCCACATCTAAATTAGTTGACCCTTACACCTTTTCAACCTTCTTAATTTAATTAAAGGAAGTCAATGTATTTAGGTCATAAGTTAGATATCTGAACGTAATTCTCTATTAATTAACCCGTATTGCGTAGACCCGCTGCCAAAGCATTGATACTACGTATTAATGGATCTTCAACAGCAAGATCATCGTCATTATCTGTAGCGTCTTTTTGTCTGGCACGTTTCAACAACTCGATTTGGATATAATTAATCGGATCTAAATAAGCATTTCGCCACTGCAGTGACGCGGCAAGGTTTTGCTGATGTGCCAATAATGATGTCTGGTTAAGCAAAGAATTTAAACCTGAAAATGTCAGCTCGTGCTCATCGATTACCGCTTGCATAATCTTTTCACGTAATCCCTCATCTTCACATAACTGGCTATAAGCCTGAGCAATACTCATATCAGATTTGGTAAAAGCCATTTCAATATTGCTAATAAATACGTTAAAAAATGGCCAGCAGTTATTCATCTCTCTCATTAAAGCTTCGTCTTCTTTAACGCTATGAAGAGCACTACCTACGCCATACCAAGCAGGCAGTGTAAAGCGTGCTAAAGACCAACCAAATACCCAAGGAATCGCCCGCAAGGTTGTCTTACTAGGCAGACCATTGTTACGGTGCGCGGGGCGTGAGCCGATATTTAATAAAGAGATTTCTTGCACAGGGGTCACCTGTGAGTAGAACCGATAAAATCCTTCGGTATGGTCCGTAAGCGTACGATAACTTCGTTCACCCGCATCTGCTAAACGCGCAAATAGTGCTTCATAATTTGGTAGTTCAGGCGGTTGCACCACAAATCTTGTTGAGCACGCTTTAAGCGTACCAGTGATACCCATGGTAAGCTCAAATACAGCAGTATCGGTGTTGGCATATTTGGCATAAAGGACTTCACCTTGCTCAGTGACTTTAATTTCTCCATGCAGTGTCCCTGCGGGCTGAGCGGCAATTGCATTATGCGTTGAGCCACCGCCACGACTGACAGAGCCACCGCGCCCATGAAACAGGCGTGTTTTGATACCATATTCATCAGCGATACGGTTAATGGTTTGCTGCGCGCTATAAAGCTGCCATGCAGACGTAATGATGCCACCATCTTTTGATGAATCTGAATAACCCAGCATGATTTCTTGGGTGTTATTTGAGTGTTGTAGCAACCCTCGATATAGCGGGTTATCCAAGACGGTAGGTAAAATCTTATCGATATTTTTAAGGTCTTCGATGGTTTCAAACAAGGGTGCGACAGGTAAGTCAGCAGATAATTGCCCCTTATCGTCAATCTTACATAAGCCTGCAAAGCGCATCAGTAGTAATACTTCTAGTAATTGACTGGCGTTGTTGGTCATCGAGATAACATAACTGCCAAAAGTATCTTGTCCGACCAGTTTACGTAAGGTGGCCACAGAGTTCATCAAAGCCAATTGTTCGCGTGTTTTATCACTCAAGTTATCGGTGTAAATAAGCGGTGTGCCCGGCTTTTTAAGTAAGCGCGTGAGCCACTCTTGGCGCTCGGTTTCACTAAGGGTTTGATAGTCTGGCAAATTAGAGGCATTGGCAAAAATATCGGCTATCACCTCGCTATGATAAGACGACTCTTGACGAATATCGAGTGCTGCTAGATGGAAGCCACAGGTTTTGACCAGACGAATCATATCTAGCAATAAGCCTTCACCATGTGCTTTGTCATGAGTGTTGACACTTTTTCGGATGATGCGTAAATCTTCTAATAGCTCTTGTGGGTTGGCGTAAGCATCTTGTGCGGCTTCAAGGTCTGCACCTTTACTTTGAATGTGACGATTGGTCGCTTTTATTTTGGCAAGGATAATCGATAACAACCTTCGGTACGGCTCATTGTTGTAATCATCAGGATTATAATAGAATACTTTTTGATCGAGAGTGGCGTATTCCTTTATACGAGCATAAACGTCTGGTGCAATCTCAATAATGGTATCGCTGTGAATAAGTTCACGACGCAATTTTTTGATTAATACTTGGTAATGGCGCAAAACGGCATCGGCATGCATCAGCACTGCCATTTCTGTGGTGTCATGAGTGACAAAGGGATTGCCATCTCTGTCGCCACCGATCCAAGAGCCAAAGCTCATGAACGCAGGTAATGGATAATCTGTTAACTCTGGATAGATATCAACAATGGCGTCTTTAATATTGCGATAAACCTTGGGAATGGCGTTGAATAAACTGGCATTGAAATAGTGTAAACCATTATTGATTTCGTCATAGACCAAAGGCTTACGGGTCCGCACTTCATCAGATGACCATAATAAATCAATCGTTTGCGCCGTTTGTTCTTTCGCTTGCTGGTAGGCGAAACTGTCTTCTGCAAGATTGTTTAAGGCATCGCTATGAGTAAAGAGACTCTGCAATAGATTCATGGTCGTACGGCGGCGCGCTTCGGTAGGATGAGCGGTAAAGACAGGTATAAATTTTAGCTGATCAATCAGCTCTTGCATTTGGGCAGGTTCAATATTGCGTTCACGACACTCAAGGAGCGTACGACGAAACGATCCTTCCCAGCTGTGCTCCGATTGCATACGTAAGGCTTGACGCTGTTCTCGTAAGTAGTTTTCTTCACTGAGATTGGCTAAGAAGAAATAGATAGAAAAGCTGCGTATGACATTTCTTAAGGTTTGATTGTCTAACGAGGCGATGAAGTCGATGAGTTGTTGCTGGTTCGCGTCGTTAGGCTCACGGCGTTGTTGGATAAAACCTTGGCGTAGGGTTTCAATCGTGTTGAGTGTTTGTTCGCCCGTTTGCCGAGAAATCGCCTCTCCTAGAAATGAGCCTAATAAGCTGATGCGTTCACGTAGTACGTCGTTATCAATAGTCATCCTTGATCTCCTGATCAAATTCATTCAAATATAGTCGTGCGGTCTTAAATGTAGGTTTTCTATGGTGTAAGCCATTTAACCTGTTTATGTGGATCTCGAAGCTCTCGCTTCTCATCAGCCAAGACGTTGTCAGCTTTATGTATTAATCATTTATTTTTTGGTGATACTGGGTCAGCCATTCCTGTAATGGTATATCTGTCTATCCCTAGTCAGCCAACAATATTATGAGTTTCATTATTACGATTGATGACTAAACTAACGGCTTCAAGTTTAATTCTCCAGCTTTACTAAACAGTCAGAATTAATATCAGCAATCGTTTTGGCACCAGTCAAGGTCATTGCGACGCGTATTTCTTTATCTAGCAGTTCTAACAAATTGCTTACCCCTGCACCGCCATCCGCTGCTAAAGCATAAATAAAAGCGCGCCCTAGCATGCAAATATCAGCGCCCAAAGCCAACATACGCACAATATCTAAGCCATTACGTATACCAGAGTCGGCTAAAATTTTAATCTCTCCTTTAACTGCATCGGCAATAGGAGGCAGAGCACGTGCACTGGATAAAACACCGTCCAGCTGTCGCCCACCATGATTCGATACGACTATGCCGTCGGCTCCAAAACGCACCGCATCTTTGGCATCTTCTGGGTCCAAAATACCTTTGATGACCATAGGCCCATCCCAGTACTCGCGAATCCAATCTAAATCTTTCCAAGAAATAGAGGGGTCAAAGTTATTACCTAGCCAGCCTATATAGTCTTCCAATCCTGTTGGCTTACCTAAATAAGTAGAGATATTGCCCAGATCGTGCGGACGGCCATTTAGCCCTACATCCCATGCCCATTGCGGATGCGTCATAGACTGTAAGTAACGGCGCATAGCAGCATTTTTACCGCTCATACCAGAGTGCATATCTCGGTAGCGTGCCCCTGGTACTGGCATATCTACCGTAAAAACCAAGGTCGAACACCCCGCCGCTTTGGCACGCTCCAAGGCATTTTTCATAAAACCTCGGTCCTTTAATACATAAAGCTGAAACCACATCGGACGGTTAATTTTAGGCGCTACTTCTTCAATCGGACAAACCGAAACTGTCGACATGGTAAACGGAATGCCTTTTTGATCGGCTGCCATAGCGGCCTGCACTTCTCCGCGGCGGGCATACATACCTGTCAGACCCACGGGTGACAACGCGACAGGCATAGACAGAGTTTCATTAAATAACTGCGTCTCGAGACTAAGCAGTGACATATCATTTAGTACACGTTGTCTAAGGGCAATTTTCGATAAATCTTCAACATTATGTTTTAAGGTATATTCCTCATAAGCACCGCCATCTATATAATGAAATAGAAATGGTGGCAGTCGGCGCTTGGCAGCAGCCCTGTAGTCGTTTGGAGATGAAATAATCATACGCTTGCCCTTATTCTGTTAAATATCTATGTAATATTTTTGAATCTCTAATTATTTATTGATTAGTGCTAAACGATGGATGCAATTGGCTTATTTTTGAAGCGGCAAGCTCAACCCACACTCACTATTACACACAGCACGAGCAGTTACGTTTGGTTTTCGACATTTTACCGATGCCGGGATTAAAGCTATTGGTTGGGTCTAGGCTTTTATAGAAATTCTGCAAATCAGGCTCTGCTTCGTATAGATGCCCTACATTATGCTCAGCAGGATATTTGGCTCCGCGTGCGCTCAATAGCTCTAACATCATCTTTTTAACAAGGTGTGCATCACTGCCCTTCTTCAAAATATAATCTTGATGAAACACATAGCAAAAGAAGTGTCCGTAATACAGCTTCATCTCTAAGTGTTTTTCAATTTCTTCAGGTAGGGTTTCAAGCCATTCTAATTCATTACGCGGTATGGCAATATCTAATGCCAATATCTCACCAACTTCTTTTTCATGTATGATTTCATAGCGTAATGCGGCACCGGCTGCCGCAAAACGATTTAAAAGCGCGCTTTCTGACTCTTCCTGGCTACATTCAAAATAGTTACCCGTGTCTGAAGCAGCAAAGAAGGTCTTCAGAAAATCCTGTGCCTCTGCTATCCCTTCATCACTCATTTTTAAGATTAGGTGATGCTCATATTGTTCACGATACTCAATCATGCGCTTCGGTAAATGCTTTGGAAATAGAGTAGCGATGAACTGCATGACTTTGTCAGTAAAATGCTTTGGCATCCATGACCACTTATGAAATTTAGCGTCAATAGCGCCTTTGATAGAAAACAATCTAGGTAAGGCATCTGTGCCGAGATGCTTAATACTTAGGAACGTGTCTTTACCGTATTTAGCGGAGACATCAAATATATCACGATGCATATACTCGCCCACTTCAGGGATATTGTCGAAGCTTGATAGTATCTGCCTTCTGAGCTGTGCAAGCTCACTCACACTGTTAGTGCCTATGTAAAAGGTTTTCTCTTTTGCCGCTATTGGATAAGTGTCAAGACGTACTGCAAACACCGCAAGCTTGCCAGCGCAGCCACTGGCTTCATACAGTCTGCGCTTGTCCGCATTAAAGCGACTGGGCGTGCTTGCATCAACGTCTTTTACTCTGGCGATGTACTCTTTGTCAGATGCGAGCTTGCCACTATCAGGTAATTCTCTTTTATCAAAATTACCATTTTGCAAATTAGTCAGTATTTCTTCTGGCGTATCACCTAGCTCTACGTCTAGATGATTAACCAATACCAGCTGTCCTTGTTCGTTTATTTGGGCAAACAACGCAAGCTCGGTATAGGCGGGCCCTCTTTTGACCAAAGCCCCACCAGAGTTATTAGATATACCGCCAATAATAGACGCGCCTAACGTCGAGGAACCGATGACGGAATGAGGCGCTCTATTGACAGCATTAAGCTGACTTTGTAGCTGATGCAATGTCGCACCAGGCAAGCTGATCACTTGCTCGTTGTCATTCACCAAATACAACTGGTTCATTGCAAGCGTATTAATCACCACAACTGGTCTATCGTAGTCATTACCGCTCGGTGTTGAGCCTTCAGTCAGACCTGTCTTAGCCGCTTGCATGATAATGATGCAGTCGCCTTCAACGCATATTTCTAGGCTACGCCAAATCTCCAGCAGTGTTTGCGGAAATAAAACGGCTAAGGCACTGCCACCACCAGAGCGCCACCCCATTCTATAGTGCTCATTTTTCTCTGGATCAGCCTGTACATTACTAGCACCCAGTAATTGTGTTAGCTTGTCTAGTACTTGATCAGGACTAAGCATGCCTTGAGAATCGCGATTTGACGAAGATATATGATGCTCCTTATCTTGTGATTGTGTGTCATTCATCATGCTAAGGGCCCTTGAAAACCAAAAATGTAAATGGCGGCCATGACGATGATGCCACAGAACAACACATAGTATATGGTGGGTAAAATAGTACGCCTAAGTGTGGCGCCCTCCATACCAAGTAAACCCACCGTTGCTGATGCAGCCACCACGTTATGTATGGCAACCATATTACCGGCTGCGGCACCAACAGCTTGAGACGCTATGATTAAAGAAGGTGAAATACGTAGGCTCACCGCCGCTTCATACTGAAATTGACTAAACATCATGTTAGAAACGGTATTAGAACCCGCGATAAAGGCCCCTAGTGCACCAATGGTAGAACTAATTAACGGAAAAGCGTTGCCAAAAGTACCCGCAAACAACTCGGCACTGGCGACTGGCATACTCGCCACATCTGATAAGTTTACCCCTGAATTGATAAAGATTCTGACCATTGGAATCGTAAAAACCAGTACAAAACCAGCTCCTAAGACCGTTTTAGTTGATTCTTTAAAGGCATTATTTAGTGCACTACCTGGTTTTTTAGTTTGCAGAGCAGCGGCAACCAAGGCGCTTATTACTAACAAGCCTCCAGGTAAGTACAGAGGACTAAAACTAGCGCTTACATCTGCCTCTCCTAAAACCGTCGTAAAATCTAACGTTGCACTGGTTAATAAGGATTCAAATCCAGCGAATACTCTTGAGCACACCAGTAAGACTGCAACGAGTAAATAAGGGAACCACGCCATAACCGCAGACATCTTTTTACTGGTTAAATCAAGCGTCACATCTTCTTTACTGACCACCAGTTTACCCATCCATTCGCTTGGCCAGTTTTTCTGAGGCGCAAAATCCCAAGTTGTTTTTGGGACTAAAAACCCTCTTTTAGCAGCGTTTACAACAATGGCTATACTAACTAAACCTCCGACCAGTGAAGGAAACTCTGGCCCTAAAAAAACACCGGTTATCATATAAGGGATTGTAAATGCCAAGCCTGCAAAAATCGCAAACGGCCAAATAGCGAAGCCTTCTTTCCAGCTTTTATTCTTACCAAAAAAGCGGGTGAGCATCATCACCATAAAAAGTGGCATAAACGTACCAATGACACCATGCATGATAGCCACTTGACTGGTAATCAGTTGTAAAAAGTCGCCCCACTGTAGTCCTTCTTGTGCCAGTTGAGCGCTAATGGCCGCTTTATCTAACCCATTATTTACCCCAATAACGATAGGCGTACCGACCGCACCAAATGATACAGGTGTACTTTGTATCATCATTCCCATCAACACCGCACCCAGCGCTGGAAATCCTATCGCCACCAGCAAAGGCGCAGCAATAGCGGCAGCTGTACCAAAACCTGAGGCACCCTCAAGAAAGCAGCCAAAGCACCATGCAATAATAATGGCTTGCACACGCCTATCTGGCGATACATTGGTAAACCCAGCACGGATAACGGCGATTGCACCAGTATGTTTTAATGTATTCAACAGAAAAATAGCACCAAAGACAATCCACAACACCGAGACAGTTATCACCAAACCCTGAATAATAGATGATGACACTCGGTTAAGCGTCATATCCCATATAAAAATGGCAAGCGCAGCGGTAACAACTAAAATGATAGGCATTGTTTTTTTAGCTGACCATTGCAAGCCTATAAGAAAAATACCACAGAGAACGATTGGCAGTAATGCCAAAAGCCCATATATTGTTTGATTCAAAATTACATCCTTTTGATTGTGCGATCTTCCCTGAACCAAGTCATCGCAGCCTTTATTTTGACGACTCAATGATGACTAAGTTGTATTAAACATTCACAAACAGGGACTGCTAATTTATCCAAGCCGTCTTGTAGACAAAACCGAGCACGACTTGCGACAGTCTATGGCCCATGTTCAAAAAGCCCTAAAATAGTCTACGCCTTGTTAATTAATTGATATATTGCATCAATGGACAATATTATTTTCCTTTTTTGCTATAATCTAATCCGCATTACGCCAATTGGAGCACAAGTATGGTCAAAGCTGACGATATGGTTTTATTTGTCCAAGTTGTTGAGGAAGGGTCATTTTCTAAAGTCGCTGAAAAGCTATCATTAACCAATTCAGTAGTGAGCAAGCGCATTGCAAGATTAGAAGAGAACTTAAATACTCAACTCATTTATAGAACCACTAGAAAGTTGAGCTTAACCGATGCCGGCAGGACGCTTTACGACAAAGCTAAAATTGCTAAACATGCCTTTCAGGAAGCTGAAGATGCAGTAACGGGTTACGGCGAAGATATGAAAGGCCATATACGTATAACCCTGCCTGTGGTCTCTGCGAATTTCATATTGAGCGAATCTATTGCTGAATTCTGTAAACAACACCCTGAAGTATCGGTAGAGTTACAAATTACCAATCGATTGGTTGACTTGATAGAGGAAGGATTTGATTTGGCAATAAGGACCGCTGAGCTTGAAGACTCATCGCTCATTGCAAGACGTCTTATAGATAGCCGATGGGTGATATGTGCGACGCCAGACTATTTAAAGCGATATGGTACGCCTCAAACCCCTGAAGAATTAGACAATCATGAGTGCATAATCTATAAGTTAGATAATACCTCTAACAACATATGGCCAGTATGTATAGACGGCACAGAGCAATTAATGCCTGTCCATGGTAGGTTTCATAGCAATCATCTTAGTGCGATTAAACAAGCCACGCTCAGCGATTTAGGCATTGCTTTTTTGCCCCAAGCGTTGGTCCATGAGGAGATACAACAACATACACTTACTCAGATTTTGCAACGGTTTACACGAAAGGAACTGGGCATGTATGCAGTATATCCTAAGGCCAGGCAACCAGATCAAAAGTTAAAACTGCTCGTTGCACATTTGCGAGACTCATTACATCGGAAACAGGCTTACTACTGCTAAGTAAAAAGCCTATTTTGATGTCTATAAAAAGATGAATGAAATAAAAAAGCTAATAGAGCCTTTCCTAAAAACTGTGTAACTGCTTATAATCCAATAACAGGAGAATAAGCAATGACTACTCAATCTGACATTAAAAAGCTGGCTGAGCAAATGGCTGGTAGCATGAATAGCTTTGATGACATCAAAGACTTTCAGAAGCAGCTCATGCAATCCTTCATCGATACTGCTTTAGAGGCTGAGATGGAAGACCATCTCGGCTACCCCAAGCATGAGAAAGCAGACAAGCCTAATAAGCGCAACGGTCATACTAAAAAGACCGTCCGTAGCGACACAGGCGACCTTGAGATCTCCACGCCAAGAGACCGCGGTGGCAGCTTTGAACCTACACTAGTGCGCAAGCATCAAACCCGTATTAGTGGCCTTGATGACAAAATCATATTTCACTACAGGCATAGCCTTACGTCTTGCGCTTCGGGCAAGTGTCTCCCAGACACTTGCTGATCCTCGCTCATACGCCAAAGGTCAAACCACCACTGAGATTGTAGAGAGTATCAAAGAGCTTTACGACGTCGATATCTCAAGCTCTCTTGTCTCAAGAGTCACTAACAACATCATAGACGACATCACCGCATGGCAGAACCGGCCGTTAAGCAGTGTTTATCCTATTGTCTATTTAGACTGTATTGTCGTCAAAGTACGTCAAGATAAGCAGATTATCAACAAGGCAATCTATCTGGCGCTAGGCGTGGGACTTGATGGTAGAAAAGAGCTGCTTGGCATGTGGCTATCAGAGAATGAAGGCGCTAAGTTCTGGCTTGGCGTTCTCACTGAACTACAAAACCGCGGGGTACAAGATATCCTAATCGCTTGTGTTGATGGTCTAAAGGGCTTCCCTGATGCCATCAATACCGTTTATCCCAAAGCCAAGGTTCAGCTGTGTATCGTACATATGGTGCGCTATTCGATGAAGTTTGTACCTTGGACAGATAAGAAGGCAATAGCGGCTGATTTAAAAGCCATCTACGGCGCTGATACGCTTGAGATGGCAGAGGCCAACCTTGAGCACTTTGATGAAGTATGGGGCAAAGAGTACCCGCATGTCATCAAGTCTTGGCGTAATAACTGGGAGGGCTTAACGGTGTTCTTTGGTTATCCTAAAGACATCAGAAAAGCCATCTATACCACCAATGCGATAGAGTCGCTAAACAGTGTGATTCGAACGGCGGTGAATAAGCGTAAGGTGTTTCCCTCTGATCAGGCAGCATTCAAGGTAGTCTACCTAGCAACTCAGCAAGCATCCAAAAAGTGGTCGATGCCGATTCGTAACTGGACGTCTGCTCTGAATCGCTTTATGATTATGTTTGATGATCGTATAAGCAGGCATTTAATCTAAATGGCAGTTACACAGAATCTGAGATGGGCTCGTTACCGTTCAAATAACCATTGTAATCATCACTAGTATAATTACTAACTGATATACTCGGGGCGGTTCAATAACCTTAAATGATTAAGTCAATCTAAAATATTCTTAGACACGTTGCCCGTAGCATTGAACTCTAAAAAGCATTGTTTCACTACTTATAAATAGCTAATAACCGTTGTGGAATTATGAAGTTCTCCATTAACATACTCCCAATCCTCTTTGGAGGCGTCTGGATTATACGCTGTTCTAACATCTAAATTCCCTTAATTATCATAGTCTAACAGTATTAAAAGACATCTCCCATTTGCTAGATAGATAGTTAGATTCAACAGTTCAACCTCTTTTTCTGCGAGCTCATTTTCTATTGTTATCTTCCCTCTACAATAAGCGTTTGACTTGGCTTATCAATCATACGTAACTGGTTTATTTCCCTTGCCTTCTTTACCTGAATATCCAGAAATAGTTACTGATACCAGATACCATCTCCGCCTTTTCTAGCCATTGCTGCATTGTCAGCTTTACAGTAATCGCATACATTAATAAATGAGGATTATCGTACTCAGTCTAAGTTGAATATTAAGGTTCATGAACCATTTATTTTTATATTGACTATAGGTCATTGTTTTTACTAGATAATTATCTATTTTAACTCGCGAACCCAACTTTAGGTAGCCATAAGTTAAATAGACTGTTTTAGAGTCACTGATAGCATGGGTTTTGAGCGTCGGATAAAGTCCGACATATCCTACTAATATGCGTATCAGCCTGTCTTTCAAACTTTTATTCATTGCGTCTACCAACTGATAAATACTGACAAATAAAATATCTTTAGAATTATGTGCATTTTTACAGTGTCATCGTACCGCTTATACCCATCGCTTACTGCGGTGAAAACAAGGCCGTGATCGACCTTGTTTTATGCACTACTTTTTTGACTATTCTTGATAGCGAGGATAATCACTATAGCCAATGGCAGTGCCACCATACATCGTGGCAGGATCTGCCTCATTGAGTGGCCAATGATTGGCTATGCGTTCAGGTAAATCGGGATTAGCAATAAAAGGACGACCAAAAGCAAATAAATCCCCATAACCTTTAGATAATATATCGACCGACTTCTGCACAGTGTACTTACCGGCATAAATAATACGTCCTGAAAACTCAGCTCTGACCGCTTGATAAAAAGGCTCTGGCAAATCAGGCGCATTATCCCAATCAGCCTCTGCAATGGATAAGTAAGCAATGCCCGCCTGTTCAAGTACTTTAATCGCTTCAATATAGGTATGATGAGGGTCTGCTTCTACTAAGCCTAGATACACACGAGTCTCATCCGTGCTGGCAAATAAAGGCGCAAAACGTACGCCTAAACGATCAGCGCCAACCACTTCACTGACGGCGGCAACCACTTCTTTTAAAAAACGCAGACGATTGGTCAACGAACCACCATATTGATCATCACGTGTATTGCTATGCTCAGAGATAAATTGATTGACCAAATACCCATTGGCACAGTGTAGCTCTACCCCATCAAAACCTGCTTCTAGTGCGTTGCGCGCGGCTTGTGCATACATAGCGACCAATTCACCCACTTCTTCTGTGCTCAGTGCCCGTGGCTCACTTGGGTCGGCTAAAGCGCCCTCGCCTGGACCTGTCTCAATAAACACTTTGACGTTAGTGGCAGTAATGGCAGATGGAGCGATAGGCTGCGCTTGATTGGGTTGTAAGCTGGTATGAGACACGCGGCCAACGTGCCACAGCTGCGCAAAAATAATACTGCCTTTAGCATGTACTGCTTGCGTGACTTTTTTCCAGCCTTCAATTTGCGCTGGTGAATGAATCCCGGGCGTCCACGCGTAGCCTTGGCCACGCGGCTCAATCTGTGTACCTTCAGTCACCATAAAACCTGCTGAGGCACGCTGTGCATAATAGCTTGCCATTAAATCATTAGGGATATTGTCAGGTTGCGTGCTACGAGAGCGCGTCAAAGGCGGCATCACGATACGGTTTTTAAGGGTATAAGGTCCAAGTTGTACAGATGAAAATAACGCACTGGTATTTTTCATTTTTGGCACATTTAGCATAGCTTGTTTCATAACACTCTCTTTTAAAGCAAACGGATAGGCGTATTTTTTGAGCCACTGAATCTATTTTTAGGTTTAATGGGCTGCTTAAGTAATGTTGGTTAGCATAGAGTTTTGTAGGTACAATTAGAAACAAGCCTTTCTTGTCTAGGGTACAACTATTAATGGTAAGTGTTATGAATGGTATGAATCGGCTAGATATCAAGCAGCTTAGAGTATTGCAGGCACTACTTGATCTAAAAAATCTCTCGCAAGTTGCGCGCAAAATGGGACTGACGCAACAAGCGATTAGTGAGCAGTTGCGTAAGCTACGGGATTTGTTTGATGATCGTTTGTTTATTCGTCAAGGCAATAGCATGGTGGCAACACCAAAAGCACTAGCAATGCGGCAGCCGATTGACGAGATATTAAAACAGTTGGAAGTATTGTTAGAGCCAGAAGTGTTTACGCCGCAAACCTACAAAGGCGTCTTTACGATTAGTGCAACCGACTATGCGACGCAGGCATTATTGCCGCAGTTATTTAGTATCACACGCTGTGAAGCGCCTCATTTAAAGCTGATAGTGAGAGATTTTGCATCAGACAATATCAATCAGCTGATTGCGGCAGGCGAACTTGATTTACTGATTACTTTTCCAGAGTTTATCCCTGACAATTTATCGTATGTGACGCTATTTGAAGAACAGCATTTATGTGTGACGGGTTATAAAAACACCTTTGCAACAGAGATATTCACACTGGCGCAAGTTGCCGCACACCCACAGCTGTTGGTATCGCCTTCGCGTGCCAATTTGCGCGGATCGCATGATCAATGGTTTGCAAAAAAAGGGCTTAAACGCCATATTGTGATGTCAGTTCCTAGCTTTTCAGCCGTGCCAGATATCCTGCACACCACCGACATGATTGCCTTTTACCCTGCGCGACTATTACCAAATAATAAAGTCAAAGAGATTGAAATCGAAGCATTACCGCCCACCTTTAAGGTAATCGCAGCATGGCATCCACGTACCAGTGACAATGGTATACATCGCTGGTTAATTGAGCAATTACGAAATTTATAGTTAAAAGATTAGCCTGTCTTAAAGTCATCTTATTGAGCATTTAGGCTAACCCTATATTTTATGCAACACTCTCAAAAGTAGGTATAAGATGTTTATCGGTGATAGATTGCTTAATATTGCAGACTGCACGCTTACCAAATGCACCAAGGTTGTAGTCTGCAAATTCATGATATAGCGTCACCACATCGCCCATAATCAGTAATGCTGGGGTTGGCAATTTCGCTTCGGCTTGCTGCTTAGCGATACTATCAAGCGTACCGATGAGCAGTTGCTGCGTGGGCAAGCTGGCATGGCTAATCACCGCAAAAGGCGTTTCGCTATCTCGTCCCGCTGCTATTAACCCTTCGGTCAATTCATCTAGCTGATGCAATCCCATATAAAAAACGACGGTTTGGGTGCTATCTAAATGCTCGTCATAGTTATTGTTGGGCGCTCCTGATTTCTTATATGCCGTTACAAACTTCACTGTCTGCGCATGGTCTCGATGCGTCAATGGAATACCTGTACTACTAGCAGCGGCACTGGCGGCAGTAATACCGGGAATAGATTCAAAAAAGATACCATGGCGTACCACTTCTTGAAGCTCCTCTCCGCCGCGCGCAAAGATAAAAGGGTCGCCGCCTTTAAGTCTTACAACTGTTTTACCTGCCAGTGCGTGCTTGACCAGCAGCTCATTGATGCCTTCTTGCGGCAGCGCATGATTGGCTCGGCGTTTACCGACGAATATCTTCTCTGCTGTTGGTTCGCACATATCCAAGATATCCTCTGAGACCAAACTATCATAAAGCACCACATCAGCGCTCTGCATGATTCGCAAAGCTTTTAGTGTGAGCAGCTCAGGATCACCAGAGCCTGCACCGACTAAATGCACAGTACCTACTTTTGTAGCTGCTATATTTAATGGCGCGTTTAGTGTATTGACGACACACTTTTTATTAGATAAATCGTTTGGAGGTAGTGTTGCGATAAAGGCAGATGAATCCGTCATGACGGTGACTCCTAATGATGCTGTTAGTGCAATATACGGTGCAAGCCCCATGCCATATTGATCAATTGGTTGTATTTCATAAGGCGGCTATAAGGAAGTTATAAGACAGCTATGACGCATACTCCTCAATAAGCGCATTGATTTGACCCACACACGAGCCGCAATTGGTACCAGCACGGCACGCTTCGCCCACTGCTTGTGCGCTATGACACTGCTGCTTGGCGATTGCATTGACAATAATGTTTTCTCCGACTGCCATGCAAGAGCACACCAACGGACCTGGATCGATATAGCCGGTAGCTGGACGGCCTGCCAGCAACCATTTATAACGCTGCTGTACTGGTATGGCATCGGTACTGGCAAAGCAGATGTCAAGCCAATGTGTACTAGGCAAATACATCACTTTTGGTGCAAAATAAATGGCTAATAGCAGCTGATCACTCGGCATAGCAGAGTCTAAAGGACTTGGTATATGGTCTAACGCCTCACTCCTCACCTCCGACTGAGTCGAGATAAAGCGTAGTTGCTTCTCTGGTTTACTCAAGGTGAAAGCGCTATTAACCGTCAGAGTATCGTCAGCATTGTCAATCAACAATCTTTCTGATACAGACTTTTGATAGTCATCGATAAACTGCTGCCAAAATTTAGGGTCAAGCAACTGCCTAGCTGTGCGCTCGGCTGGGCTGGCAAGAGTAATGAGCACACTATTGGCTTGCCTGCTGATACTCCATGTCAGCGCTGGTAGTGAGAGAGACGAACATGCACCATTTAACTCAAAATTTGCAGACGCTGTTTGCGACTCACCCGCTATTGCTTTCTTCTTAAAATGAGCAGTCATCGCACGCAAGTGCACTAATATGGTGTCCTGCAAATCAGGATGCACCATAATCTTGCCAAGTGTCTGCATAGGCACGGCGCTCATGCGAATCGCTGAGTTTTTTAGCTCAGGCTGTCCTGAATATTGATCTACAAATGTCGGGATGAGCGTCCCTACCCGTGCAAAGCTAGCAAAGGCATTACTCCAGTGTATGGGCATAAAGGCATCACCAACACGCATACTATCACTGATGGCGATTTGCGCTAAAACCGTTTGCTCGATATTCTCATTATCTGTATCGGCATTTTTACTAACATTATTCGTATCAATAGTTGTTGCCTCACTATTCGGCAGGATCTGCTCATAGCGAGAATGTAGCTGCACATAGTCGCCCTTTTCAACACCGAGTTGTTTGGCTTCATTAGGATGGACAGTCAGCGTCGGCACAGATTCATGTTGATTGAGCTGTGGCGACAGCCCTGTGCGTGTCATGGTATGCCACTGATCTCGTAGTCTGCCCGTAATCAGGCGTAGATTCACGGTTGAGGGGTCGAAGTCAGTGTTATGCCGCTTATCTCTATTCTTAACATCGCTCTTATTCGAGTTTTGCCGACGTTGATGTTGATGGAAGTGATGAAAATTAGGCAGGCTAGCACTATCTGAAGGCGTAATAGCAATGAGGTTTACTTGAGTGGGTGTAATACGCGCGCCACCCCACTGAAAGGGGGGTATTACCTCATAGTCAGCGCGACTTAGAACTGGCATTGGTAAGTCTTTAGCCAAATTGAGATAGCGCGGTTGATTGTTTTTTGATGCTGATTGACTAGGGTTGTTCTTAAAAGCAGTGAGCGCCACGTACTCATTAAATATCTCACTAGGATGATCATAATCAAACCCTGATAGCCCCATACGCCTCGCCACTTGCGAGAGTATCCACCAATCAGGTTTGGCAAGACCGAGTGCAGGCTTTACAGCGCGTTGTCTTGATATTCGTCGCTCAGAATTGGTGACTGTGCCTGACTTTTCACCCCAACCTTGGGCAGGTAATACAATATCTGCGCACTTAACCGTATCACTGTCTACCGAGCAGTCAGAGACAATGACCAAGTCACAAGCCGCTAATGCATGGCGAAATTTATCCGCGTCAGGTAAGCTCACGACCGGATTGGTTGCCATAACCCAAATGGCTTTAATCCGCCCATCTAAGATAGCATCGGCAGCATCGCACGCTTTGACGCCTACTTCTGCAGTAATAGGCTGAGGTGCCTGCCAAAAGTCAGCCACCAGTTGACGATGAACACTATTACTCAAATCTAAATGTGCCGCCAGCAAATTAGCCAGCGCGCCTACTTCTCGACCGCCCATGGCATTTGGCTGACCAGTGAGTGAAAAAGGACTGGCACCCGGTTTGCCCACTCGTCCCGTAAGCAGATGGGTGTTGATAATGGCATTAACCTTATCAGTGCCACTCTTTGACTGGTTGACGCCCATACTAAACGCAGTTACTGTTTTGTCATGAGCTGCGACTAGCTGATAAAATTCAAGGATACTGTCGATACTGACTTGGCAAGCTTGAGCAACTTTTTCAATGCTCCAGACGTTGGCTGCCGCTAAAGCATCATCAACACCATGACCATGCTCGATATAACCTATATCAGCGCAGCTGTGTTCGCTAAGATAATGTAATAAACCATTGTATAAATGCGTATCGGTGCCCGCTGCTATCGGTAGATGCAAATCGGCAAACTCACAGGAATCGGTACGACGTGGGTCAATGGCAATCAGTTTTTTACTGGGATCAGCCTTTTTGGCGGCCAAAAAGCGTCCAAACAAAATAGGGTGACACCATGCCATGTTTGAGCCCACCAGCACCAATAAATCGCAGGCCTCTAAGTCCTCATAATTACCGAGGACTAAATCTGCGCCAAAGGCACGTTTGTGTCCTGCTACCGCCGATGACATACACAGTCGTGAGTTGGAGTCGATATTATTATTACCGATAAAGCCTTTTATAAACTTATTGGCAACGTAGTAATCCTCAGTGAGCAGCTGCCCTGAGACATAGAACATAATGCTGTCGCGACCGTGCTTGGTGATAGTTTCATTTAAGCGAGTAGCGATATCATCTAGAACACTATTCCAATCGGTCGGCACGGTAGAGGCTAGATTGTTCAGTGCTGCGGTAGCGCTATAAGCATGAGAGTGGTAAGTTATGGGTTGCTGTTGTGCCATCGATGCTAGTTTATTTTGATAATAAGGCTCAGTTAAGCGGCGCTCGCTGCCTAAGGTTTGTGCCAGCGCACTGCCCTTTGAGCATAGTTTACCAAAGTTAGCAGGATGTTCAGGATCTCCTTTTACGCTCACTACCCCTATCGCATCGACACTGGCTAAGACGCCACACCCTACCCCGCAGTAAGGACAAGTGGTGCGTATGGTGGATGTCATTTCTTCAGTATAAGTGGCAATAAGAGCCGTTTTTGAAGGATTGATCATGTCATCAGATTTGTTATTAGATCGACGTATACGACTTTCTAATTCTTGACTAGCATTCGGTTTATTACTCAAGATCACTTCACTCATGACGCCGCTCCTACTATGTCTGCTGCGCTTAATAAATCCAGATCGCTATCGTTATCCATGTCTCCGTTAGCCTCACTATCTGTCGTTACCTTCTCCAAATCACAGTAAGCCTCGCCAAATATTAAATCCGCTTTTATAGGCGCGATATCACTATTGCTGTTGATCAGCTGGCTATAGAAACTGCCCTCATTGACCTCACCGTAGAGTACAGCGCCGATCAGTTTATTGTTTCTAAGGTAAAGGCAATGATAGTGATTTATACTGGTTTGCTGATAAGTAATGGTTTCGATAGCTGCCGCTTCCTCCTCTTCAAAGTCGACTTGCCCTGCTGAAAAAGCACTGATGCCAGATACTTTTAGCTTTAAGGACAGCGGTGTACTGCGAAAAGGCTGCCAGTTCTCTTTAGAACCTAAGCTGTCGCCCGATAGTCGAGTGTCTTTTAGCACAGAGACTAAGGCATCCACTTGCTGATTAACAGGTGCCACCATACCGAATAGCTCACCATCCAACTCTACGCATTCGCCAACTGCATAGACATGAGGACAGCTCGTATGCATAAAGTTATCTACAAGGATGCCTCGGTTGACCTCAAGACCACAGTCTCTCGCCAGTGCTATATTAGGCATCACCCCTACTGCCATCACGATAAAATTTGCTGGCAAGATACGTCCATCTTTCAGTGATAACCCCGCCACTTCATGCTGGTCATTGACCATAATACAATCAGTAATAGCAGAGACCTCCACAGCTACGCCCCGACGAGCCAGTTCAGCTTGCAATAGCTGGGCAGCCGGTAAGTCAAGCTGCCTGTTAAGAACATAGCTATCTACATGAACGACCGTCATGTCTGCCCCTTGGGAAGCTAGCGCACAAGCGGCTTCTAATCCTAAGACACCGCCGCCAATCACCAAACCTTTTTTTCCTTGATTCGCGTATTCAATTAAAGCATTAACATCAGCTACCTCTCGGAACACATGTACGCCTGTCGCATCATGATTGGGAAAAGGTATGACTCGAGCGCTCGAACCCGTAGCGATAACCAGCTTGGCATAAACCAGCGTCTGTCCACTATCCAGCTCAATAGACTGTTGCTTGGTGTCCACAGCGGTAACAGCAGTCCCTGCTAAGACAATAATACCCAACTGTTCATAATCTGATTGCTGGTATAAATAAGTATCGTCAAAGGCACTATCTCCTGCCAGTACTGGTGATAGCATAATGCGGTTGTAGCCGACCTCCGGCTCTTTACTGATAAGGATAATCGGTAATCACCTTTGATTATTTGACGACTGACTTTGTTGGCGCGCACGTGCCAACTCAATGGCAAAACGGCTGCCTGCCATGCCAGCACCAATAATGACAATACCCGCATTTAAATGAGCATAAGACGTTGTCTGTATTGTTAATTTTGATCTATCTGATGACATGAGCAAAAAATCCCTTAGCCGCAACGCGCAGCATTAATTAATGGCGTGTCATATCATTTTTTGTGCTGAGACTGAACTTATAAAAAATAAGCCAACAGCGAAAAAATAATTATAAACTGGATAAAGCAAATGCTATGCCATACCAGTAATGGACTGCGTATGATGAGCGGCTCAGGGTCGCTAATATGGTTAGGATTGTGATTGTCAGGGTTAAAATCTTGTAAGAACTCGCCAATCGCTTGATAGCGAGCGCGGGGATTAGAATGCAGCGCACGCATTAATGCTTGCTGGCTGGCAGCGGGTACACGGTGCTGACGTAATAACTCAGTAGGTAGGGTCAATGTATGATTTTCCTGATGTGAATGCATTAACGCTTGTGAGCTAAATGGCAGCTCACCTGTTAGCAATTCATAGCCAATCACAGCTATGGAAAATAAATCAGAGTGCACACCTTTTGGTGCATCGGTGTAATATTCTGGTGCAACGTAGTGCAAATCCCCATTGGGAGGTCGCGTACTGTCTTTGAGTATAGATGAGCTGGCTGAACCGAAATCTATCAATTTGACCGCACCTGACGGTGTCAGTAGTATATTTTCAGGCTTGATATCTTGATGTAATAGATAGTTTCGATGCATCACCCGAACCGCCATACCAATCTTGGTGAGTAAGTCATAGGTCTGCCACACATCACAAGGCGCATGACGATCCATGAAATCTCTTAGACTCCCACCTTCAATATATTCGGTCAGATAATATAGATATGTACTGCTGGCTGGTATGGGGTAATAGCGCAGCAACCCTGATGAGCTAAGCGCTGAGCTCGCGTCTATATAGGGTTTTATGCCGCTGATGTCTGTGATGTCTGTGATGTCTGTAAAGTTTCGGTCGATAGATAGGGTGTTAGGATCCGCTTGATTATAGGCAGGCTCGCCTGCCCGTCTGTGCTTAGATAAGCTTAGGCCGATTTTACGCTCCTTTAAAAATTCGCGCAGATAATGACCATCGGCAATAGCACTAAGACTTGGTGACTTTAATACAAATGGATGATGGTTTTCATCTTCTACTAGATATACTTCGCTACGAGCAGTGCGGGCTATAATATGCTTGACGATAAAACCATCAATCCGCGCCCCAACTTCCAACCCCGTTAACAACTGATAACGATGGATATCATGAAGGCTAGGGTTTTCATAATCACTATTGTCCTTAGTATGAGCACTTTCGCCTGACCTAGAATTCTGCTCATTAAACGTCTGCTTATGGCGTGCTTGTATATTCATACCCAGCATTATCATACTTAAGTTGTCATGACTGCCCTCATTAAACGCTTGCTGGCATATGCTTTGGCTGACACTAAGACTATTCATCGCCCAGTCAATAGAGCTATGCTCCGACGTATCTATCGTCTGATTCGGATGACATAGCGCCCTTACTGCTGTACATAACTCGAACTGAAGCTCGGGCGCTGCAATAGACTCATAAACACCATCGGTCATCAAGGCTAAACACTCATTTTGATGCAAGGTAAACACTAACTGCTGGAGATTGACCATCGTATCCGCGCCAATAGCGGCAGATAGCGCGCCTTTATCTTGCCCATGATGAATGCGATGGTCTTTAGTAAGTACTGCCATGCTATCAATACCAATACGGTAAATACGTGAGTCGCCTGTATGAAACAGATGAATACGGTCGCCGATACATAGCAGGCCTGACAAGGTCGATAATAGTGGTGGCACGCGCTCATAGACTTGCGGGAAATAGAGGGCATCGTTGGCTTTATGGACCGTCTCCCGAATCAATATTGCAATTTGATGGTTGTCAAAGTCTATGTATGTTTCTTGACCATTGGCCTGTGTTTTATTGGCTGATTGCGCTTGGTTTTCTGCCAATACCATTTCTTGAAGTGCCTTATTTTTGAGTGCTAAGGTAAGATGGTGCGCGACAGTATTGACCACCAATTGACTGGCTTGTTTGGGAAACTGACAGGCACTGACGCCGTCTGCCATCAGCACCAATAAAGGTGCAGATGCGGCAAGCTTGTCATATGGTAAGCAGGTTGTGATTAGCAAGCTGTCTTGATTCTCGGATTTCCGCCCTTGCATGCTATGAAAATCAAGCTGCCACAGCGCCTCATTCATTTGCATATTTAGCTCACTTGTATTTGGGCAAAACTACCATCAGGCATCTCTTCGATGATGACACCTTCAGGTTCTTTTAAAAAGAACAGCGCAAAGAAGCCAATGACGGCGGTCGCTGCAATCACCATAAAGAACACCTGATAAGAGACCAGACTCAATACAGTTAAATAAACAACTGAACCAACATTCCCATAAGCACCAGTCATGCCAGCAAATTGTCCGGTCATGCTACGCTTGATCAGTGGAATGACAGCAAATACAGCGCCTTCACCCGCCTGCACAAAGAACGAGCAAAACATTGTGATGAATAGTGCCAAGGCAATCGGCCATGTTGAATCAACGATGCCCATTAATAGATAACCAACGGCTAAGCCTGCTGTCAAAATCAACAGCGTGATTTTGCGCCCAAACTTATCACTGAGCCAACCGCCGCCCGGTCGCGACATTAAATTCATAAATGCATAGCTTGAGGCCAAAACCCCTGCCATCACAATCGATAGGTTAAATGTCTCTTGATAAAAAAGTGGCAACATAGACACCACGGCAAGCTCTGAGCCAAAGGTCGCAAAGTATAAAACATTTAGGATGCCGACCTGCTTAAAATCATATTGATGCGCTTTTGGCACAGGAGTCGTAAACACCTCTTTATTAAAACGATAGCTACTGACGAACTCATAAATATATAAAACAACCAATCCGATGTAGACGATATTGACACTCGACTGACTGAGTAAGCTGACGCCAGCAGGTGATAGCTTCCATGCCAGAAGCGCTAACGCCAAATACATTGGCAGCTTAAACGTCATCATTAGCCAAAAGTCGCCTGTTGAGGTTACCATCATGGCACCAGATTTTTTGGGTTTAAAATACGTGGCACCCTTGGGAGTATCACGTACCATCTTATAAAAAAACACACTATAGAGCATCATCACCACCCCAGAGGTGGCCGTCGCATAACGCCATCCTTCATCGCCACCAAACATAGCCGCAGCAATAATAGCTACTGTTGGCAACAGCAAGGCCGCAGCAGCAGAACCAAAATTACCCCAACCGCCATAAATACCTTCAGCCGTACCCAACTCGCTTGCAGGGAACCAATCACTCATGAGACGAATGCCCACCACAAACCCTGCGCCCACAAAGCCCAAAAAGAAACGAGACAATGCCAGCGTGTTGTAATCTTGCGCAAAGGCAAAGGTAAAACAGGGAATCGCTCCAATAGCCAAAATGGCGGTATAGACGAGGCGCGGACCAAAACGATCGGTCAGCATGCCAATAATGACTCGAGCGGGAATAGTCAAAGCAACGTTTAATATCAACAAGGTTTTGACTTGGTCTTTGGTCAAGCTCAAGGTCTCACCGATGGCAGATAAGAATGGTGCGTGGTTAAACCATACAAAAAAGGTCAGAAAAAAAGCCATCCATCCAAGATGGAGTATCTTATTCTTACCAGTAAAGGAAAGGATATTAAGCTTGTTTTTATTTGGTGCAGTAGGGCTCGGTGATGGCGATGACGACATAAGCGGTTTCCTTAAATAGTGAAATTTAGGGCCAACAGGGAAAGTCGAAGAACATATTGTATTGAACGAGCTAACCTGTTAGAGCATTTAAGGGGGTGCAATGGCTGTGCCAGCTGCCGCTATGAGCCGTGTTGTGAAGATAAAATTTACCTTTGATAAAAGCGTCTATACGTTGCTATAGATGACATCCAAGTAGCTTGGATAAATTACTCATACTCTAATAGCTATATGAAAATACTAACTTTATCGAGATAAATTTAAAATCCTCACTGCTATAAAAACAAACAAATTGGTGCATAGTTTTATCTATTTTGGTGCATCTATTTTGGTGCATCTATTTTTTATATCCTCACATTCAATGAGCAAAGACTGTCTTATTTATCATGCCTATTCATATACTCGAAAATACCACGCTGCCTTAGAAAGACACTGTCATTGACACAGGCTTTCTTCTGTAGTAATCAGCCTTTCGCTTAGAAATATGGTGCTATATAAGGGTGCTTGGCACAGTTATTGAAGGTGTAATTGCTGTAAGCACTATTTAGATAAACGCATGACTAAGGATAATCACATGAGTAGCACTATAGTGAGTAAGGCAGGTAAAACTAAGTTGGTAGTGATTGGCAACGGTATGGTTGGGCATCATTTTATTGAGCGCGCCATAGAAAAAGGCTTGCATGAGCAGTTTGAAATTCATGTGTTTGCTGAAGAAAACCGTCCTGCTTACGATCGGGTGTATTTATCGAGCTACTTTGAGCATAAAGATGTCAGCAAACTCAACTTGGTTGATTTGAGCACCTATGAATCAGCCCAGATTCAGCTGCATTTGAATCAATGTATTGTAGATATCGACACCACCAATCAATACATCACCACTAAAGCTGGCGAGCAAATTGAATATAGTGAGCTGGTACTGGCAACAGGCTCATATCCGTTTGTGCCACCGATTCCAGGACGAGAGCATCGACACTGTCATGTGTATCGCACCATTGCTGATTTGGACGACATTCTTGCCATTGCTAAGCAGCCCAAAGTAAAAAGAGGCGTGGTCGTGGGTGGAGGACTACTCGGGCTTGAAGCGGCAAAAGCACTGGTCACCTTAGGATTAGAGACTTATGTGGTAGAGTTTGCCCCGCAGTTGATGGGCGTACAGCTTGATGCGGCTGGCGGCGATATTTTGAAACGAAAAATTGAAGCGCTTGGCGTCAAAGTATTGACCGGTAAAAACACCCAAGCCATTATTGATAATACCGACGCCATACATAAAAACCTGAGCACCTTTAATGAGAACCCGTGCCAGCTGACCATGCAATTCACCGATGACACCTCGCTTGATACCGATATGATCGTCTTTAGTGCCGGTATTCGTCCACAAGACGGCATTATCAAAAACAACCCTAAGTGCGCTATTGAAATGGGTGCGCGCGGCGGTATTGTAATTAATGAGCAGTGCCGTACCACGTCCAAACATGTGTATGCTATTGGCGAATGCGCGGTATGGGATAATCAAGTATTTGGCTTAGTGGCACCTGGTTATAGCATGGCGAATATTTGTGCGGCGCAAATTGCCGGAGAACAAACGCAAACCTTTACAGGCGCTGATATGAGCACCAAGCTCAAACTGATGGGCGTGGATGTAGGCAGTATCGGTGACGCACATGGCAAAAGCGCAGACAGCTTGAGCTATTTATATCAAAATCCTGCGACAGGCATCTATAAAAAACTGGTCACAACGCCTGATAACAAGCGCTTGCTTGGCGCGGTATTGGTCGGTGATACCGAAGACTATAACAATCTATTACAGCTATACCTCAATGATGTCGACTTGCCTGCCCATCCTGAGAGCTTGATTTTACCGAACGTTGAAAAACCAGCAATGGGTATAGAGAACTTACCGGATAGCGCTACGATTTGCTCATGCTACAACGTCACCAAAGGCGATATTTGCACGGCGGTTGAGAACGGTGCGTACTCCATTGCCGAAGTAAAGTCTTGTACCAGTGCAGGTACAGGCTGTGGTGGCTGTGCTCCTATGGTGAAAGACACTTTAAGCTACCAGTTAACGACCCTTGGTTTTGAGGTCAATAACGACTTATGTGAGCACTTTGCTTATACCCGTCAAGAGATCTATAGCTTGATTCGTGTTCATGGTATTAGAACTTTTGATGCGCTACTGGAGGAGCATGGTAAAGGTCATGGCTGCGAGATTTGCAAACCTACGGTCGCCTCCATCTTGGCCTCATGCTGGAATGATTATGTGCTCAAGCCTGAACTGACACCGTTGCAAGACAGCAATGACTACTATCTGGGAAATATACAAAAAGATGGCACCTATTCGGTCGTACCTCGTGTGCCGGGTGGTGAAATCACTGCTGATAAGCTGATCATCCTTGGACAAGTCGCCAAAGAATTTAATCTATATACCAAAATTACGGGTGGTCAGCGCGTGGATTTATTTGGTGCACGTCTAGACCAACTACCTGATATCTGGACACAGTTGGTGCAAGCCGGTTTTGAGACTGGTCACGCTTATGGTAAGTCGTTAAGGACGGTTAAATCCTGCGTGGGTAATAACTGGTGTCGCTACGGTGTCGATGACAGTGTCGGCTTAGCACTAAGATTAGAAGACCGCTATAAAGGCGTGCGTTCACCGCACAAGATAAAAATGGGCGTGTCTGGATGTACACGCGAGTGTGCAGAGGCACAAAGCAAGGACTTTGGTATTATCGCCACCGAAAATGGTTGGAATTTATTTGTCTGTGGTAATGGCGGTATGACCCCGCGTCATGGCGAATTGTTTGCCACTGATCTTGATAGCGATACGGTCATCAAATACATCGACCGTATTATCATGTTTTATATCAAAACAGCAGATAAGCTCCAGCGTACCTCAAAATGGCGCGAGAGCTTAGATGGCGGATTGGCGTATTTACAAGCCGTCATTGTTGAAGACAGTTTAGGCATCGCTGATGAGCTAGAGGCGCAGATGCAACTGCTGATCGACAACTATGTGTGTGAGTGGAAAGCCACCATCACCGATAGCGAAAAGCTCAAACGCTTCCGTCACTTCGTCAATAGTGAACAAGGAGATGACAATGTGGTCTTTGTCACCGAGCGCGAGCAGATCCGCCCTGCGACCGATATTGAAAAAGCTAAAATCCTAGCGACTGAGCTGTCTTAATCACCGCTTAATAACTTTCGATCATACACCAATAAGGATAATCCAATGAACCAGTATGTAGTTTGTAGATTAGAAGACATTCTCCCTGAAACTGGTGTTTGCGCACTAATAGAGGGCAAACAAGTAGCAATTTTTCGTACTAAAGACAATAAACTATTCGCGCTTGATAACTATGATCCCTTTAGTCAGGCCAATGTATTATCTAGAGGGTTAGTGGGTGGTACTACTGTTACCAACGATGGTGGCATTGATGAAGCGGTGTTGTATGTGGCTTCACCTATTTATAAGCAGCGCTTTAACATTGCTACCGGTCAGTGCTTGGATGATAACAGTGTAATGCTTGCTACTTATGATGTTGAGCTTGATATTAGTTTTGAAGGTAATGATGTGATTATAAAATATGAGCAGTTAGAAACGTCATCTACGACACTACTCGAAATAGAGGCTGTCTAAGCTGTTGGTTTACATTTACATCTGTTTTAGTCAATACTCAATAGTTGATAGACAGTGGTTGATATAATATTCAAGATTGCATAATAATCTGAGATAGGCTTTGAAATTAAAACCTTCTCAGATTATTACCTGCTTTAGTCTCATCCCGATACAAGATACTCTTAGCTTCTGCTTTAAAATCCTGTGGATTCATTTCTGTCTGAGTGGTAATGTCAGGTTTCTGGCTGGCCTGTTTCTCTGAGTCACGGAATAAGGTATTCTGCGCCTCTTATCTAAAATCATGCTCACTAAGTGCTGTTTTAACTTTTCTAGCCTTCATATTATTGATTTGCTCATCACCATTTTGCCTTTCATTTTTTGTCTCATCTCGTGGTGAAATGAAAGTAGGAATAGAATTAGGGCGTGTCTTCAATTGGATAAGGCATAAATAATAGTTACAATACCGCATCTACTGAGTCGATGCGAGAAATACAAGTTATGGCAAGAACAGCACTAACAGATACGCTTTGGGATCAATTGCAATCAACAATGACACAGCATGGCTGCTATCACACTCAAAACAGTCGAGAGGTCATGGAAGCCATACTGTGGAAACTACGCACAGGTGCGCCTTGGCGTGACATACCTAAAGAGTTGTGTTCTTGGAAAACAGCCTATAGTCGTTTCAACCGCTGGTCGAAAACTGGCTTATGGGAGAATTTTTTTTTAGCCTACGAAAAGAAGTTGATACGGAATGGGTATTCATCGACGGAAGTTATATACGGTGTCACCAGCAT